>JAJYJA010000018.1 GCA_021789795.1 Deltaproteobacteria bacterium
GCGGCGCGTGGCGGTTTGGCTCGTTCGGCATACCATCTGTATGGCCTCACTCGCCAAACACACCCCGCGCCTTGTATATCGGCCCTTTTGCTTAGCCATCGGCTACCTTTTTGCGAGATCATCAATTTTGATGAACTCGCCTCAGGTGCTGCTGGCCGCAGCCTATCCCAGGTCCCGGTGGGAGACGAAGAGGTTGTCCGTCTCCTCCTTGAGCGCCTGGCGCAGGCGCTCGGCCACCGCCACCGAGCGGTGCTGGCCGCCGGTGCAGCCGATGCCGATGGTCAGGTAGCTCTTGCCTTCCCGTCGGTACTGGGGGATCAGGAAACGCAGCAGGGGCAGGAGCCGGTTGAGGAACTCGCGGGCCGGGTCGGTATTGAGCACGAAGGCGGCCACCGCCTCGTCCAGGCCGGTCAGCGGCCTAAGCCCGGGGACGAAGTAGGGGTTGGGCAGGAAGCGGACATCGAGGATGAGGTCGGCCTCCTGAGGCGGGCCGTGCTTGAAGCCGAAGGAGATCAGCCCCACCTGGAGCGTCTGGGGCAGGCCCTGGGCGTCGCGGAGCATCTCGCTTCGCAGTCCGTGGGGGGTTAGCCGGGTGGTGTCGATCACCAGGTCGGCTAAGGCGCGGATGGCGGCCAAGCGCAGTCGCTCGCCCTGGATTCCGGCCCGCAGCGAGGGGCTGGCGAAGGGATGGCGGCGGCGCATCTCGGAGTAACGCCTAAGCAGGGTCTCGTCGCTGGCCTCAAGGAAGATGACGCTCACTTGGCGTCCGTCCTGCTTTAGGCTTTCGATGAGGGCGGCCCCGGCGTCGGCGAAGCCCTGATCGCGGGCATCCATCACCAGCCCCAGGCGGGTCAGCTGGGGCCGGTCGCGGGCGTCGGCCAGGAGCGCGGGCAGCAGGAAGGAGGGCAGGTTGTCGATGCAGTAGAAGCCGGCGTCCTCCAGGGCCTTGACCGCCGTGGTCTTGCCGGCCCCGGACATGCCGGTTAAGAGGATGAGGCGTTGCTGATCGGGCATGGCGGGCGGTTGGTGGCGGGGCGGACGCGCTTAGGGCCGCCGGGGCTCAGGCCTTGGGGAGTTTGGGTTTCTTGCGGAATTTAGTGGGGAGGATGCCCAGCTGCTCCCGGTATTTGGCCACGGTTCTCCTGGCTATCTTGATGCCCTCCTCGGCGAATTTTTCCGAAAGCAGCAGGTCGCTAAACGGTTTTTCCGGGTTTTCCTCCTGAATCATCTGGCGCATCTTGACCTTGATGCTCTCCGAGGCCATCGCCTCCTCGCCGTCGTAGCGGGAGATCGAGGAGTTGAAGAAGTATTTCAGCTCGTAGATCCCCTGGGGGGTGTGGACATACTTGTTGGTGGTCACCCGGCTGACGGTGGATTCGTGCATCCCGATATCATCGGCCACGTCGCGCAGGATCAGGGGCTTGAGGCGGGTGGGGCCCTTCTCGAAGAATTCGTTTTGGAATTTAACCAGGCTTTCCACCACCTTGTAGATGGTGCGCTGCCGCTGCTGGATGCTCTTTATCAGCCACATGGCGGAGCGTAACTTCTCCTGGATGTAGCCCTTGGTCTCGCTGACCGCCTCGGCGGAGAGCCCGGTTTGATCCTTTAGGATGTCGCGGTAGAACTTGCTGATCTTAAGCCGCGGCAGGCCGTCGTCGTTTAGTTGGATGACGTACTCGTCGTCCAGCTTATAGACGTAGACATCCGGGGTGATGAAGTGGGACTCGTCGTCGGAGAAGGCCCGGCCGGGATGGGGGTTTAAGCCGGTGATCACCGTCACCGCCTCCAGTACCTCCTTGATCGGCAGCCGGGTGGCCTTGGCGATGGCGCCGTAGTTCTTGATCTCCAGGAAGTGCATGTGGTCGCGGACGATCCGGCTGGCGGTGGAGTCGCTGAGCGACAGGTGGGTCAGTTGCAGGAGCAGGCACTCCTTGAGGTTCCTGGCCCCCACCCCCGAGGGGTCCATGTCCTGCACCATGGCCAGCACCCGCTGCACGGTGGCCGGCTCGCTCTGGGTGGCGGTCACGATCTCCTCGTCGCTTACCTCCAGGAAGCCGTCCTTGGTCAGGTTGCCCAGGATGAACATCCCCACCTCCTCCTCCTTGGGGGTCAGGTCGTTGAACTTGAGCTGCCAGAGGAGATGATCCTCCAGGGTGGTCTTCTTGGTCAGGATGTCGAGCCGGGAGGGCAGGTCGCCGCTGTCCCGCTCCTTGAAGGAAGAGGAGGTCTCGTACTCGTTTTCGTAATCGCTCCAGTCGATCTCCTTGAGCCCGGCGTTGTCGTCCAGGCTCACCTCGGCGGTGCGCTCCAGGAGCGGGGCCGGCTCCTCGTGGGGCTGGGGCTCGCCCAAGGTCTCCTCCGGCAACGGCTCGTGGTCGCCGTCCGGGGAGATGGTCTCCTCCTCCAGGAGCGGGTTCTGCTCGATCTCCTGCTGCACCGCCTCGGCCAGTTCCAGGGTGGAGAGCTGCAGCAGCTTGATGGCCTGCTGGAGCTGGGGGGTCATCACCAGCTGCTGGGTCAGCTTGAGTTGTTGTCGGAGTTCGAGGGCCATGAGTTCAGGGGCTTGCGTTGCCGGCGGGGGTTAAACCGGGCGGGTGAATGGGTGAGCGGGGAGGGCCTGACTTCTCACCCATTGTAGAAATTTTTGGGCCAACTACATACTAAAATTTTCGCCCAGGTACATTTTTCTCACCACCTCGCTGGCGATCACCTCCTGGGCGGTGCCCTGGGCGAGGATGGCCCCGGCGTTGACGATGTAGGCGTAATCGCAGACCGACAGGGTCTCCCGGACGTTGTGGTCGGAGATCAGCACCCCCAGCCCCTGGTCGCGCAGGGAGCGGATGATCTTCTGCAAGTCGATGATCGACAGGGGATCGATGCCGGCGAAGGGCTCGTCGAGCAGGATGAAGCGGGGCCGGGTGGCCAAGGCCCGCATGATCTCCACCCGCCGCCGCTCGCCGCCGGACAGGGCCTGGCCCAGGTTGTCGGCCAGGTGCTCAAGCTTCAGCTCCCGCATCAGGTGCTCGGTACGCTCCCGCACCTCGGCGGGCGGCAGGCCCAGGGCCTCAAGGACGATGGCGGCGTTCTCCCGCACCGTGAGCTTCTTGAACACCGAGGCGTCCTGGGCCAGGTAGGACAGGCCCTGGCGGGCCCGGCGGTGAATGGGCAGCCGGGTCAGTTCCTCGCCGTCCAGCAGCACCTGGCCCTGATCGGGCCGGATGAAGCCGACGATGGAGTAGAAGGTGGTGGTCTTGCCCGCCCCGTTCGGCCCCAGCAGGCCGACCACCGAGCCGCTGTTCACCGTCAGGCTGACGCCGTCAACCACGGTGCGGCGCTGATAGCGTTTGACGATCCGCCTGGTCTCTAGTATCGACATTGGGAGGCCCTATGGTTTTGGTTGGGGCTTGGAGTTGGGATAGAAGAAGGCCTTGACCCGTTCGCCGGCCTTCTGGCCCTTCTCGACCACGCTCCGCCCGTCGTCCAGGTAGAGGACAAAGGTCTCGCCGGTCACCACGTTGTTGTTCTGCCAGACCTTGGTGTTGCCGGTCAGCACCACCTTGCGCTCCTTGGAGAAGTACTCGGCCTGGTCGCCGGTGCCCACCCAGTCCTGCTTGGTGATCTCGACGTGGCCCTTGGCCAGCAGGCGTTTGATGTCCCGGCTGTCGCCGCTCTTGGCCGCCTCGGCGTCCGAGGTGTAATAGACGGTCATCTCGTCGGAGTGGATGGTCAGGTCCTCCTGCTTGGCCTCGACCTTGCCTGAGAAGAACACCGAGTTGTCCTTCTGGTTGGCGATCATCTGATCGGCCTCCACCTGCACCGGGGTCTTGGGCGGCGCGGCCCCGGCCGGAAGAGGCAGGGCCAGCAGCAGGAAGGGAACCAAGCCGGTGGTGATTTTTTTCCAGGATGAGTTCATCATTAAAAGATACCAATAGGCTCTCAGCGTTTTTGCTGTGTTGTTGTCTTCTGAGGTCGGTTATCCGCCCTCTGCTCCGGGTACAACTTGAGTATCTCCTCTCGCCGGGCCGGGGTCAGTCCCCGTTCGGTAATCAGCCCGGTGATCAGTCTTGCCGGGGTGACATCGAAGCCGTAGTTGGCGCCGGGGGTGGATGGCGGGGCGATCAGCACCGAGTCTAGCCCCCCCGACCGGCTCAGGCCGGTTATCCACTTGATCTCCTCCTCCGAGCGCCGTTCGATGGGGATCTCCCGCAGGCCGTCCTCGATGTCCCAGTCGAAGGTGGAGCAGGGCAGGGCCACGTAGAACGGCACCCCGTTGTCCTGGGCCGCCAGGGCCTTCAGGTAGGTGCCGATCTTGTTGGCCGCGTCGCCGCTCGCGGCCACCCGGTCGGCGCCGACGATCACCAGGTCCACCAGGCCGTGCTGCATCAGGTGGCCGCCGGTGTTGTCGGGGATCAAGGTGTGCGCTACCCCCTCCTGGCCCAGTTCCCAGGCGGTGAGCCGCGAGCCCTGAAGCCAGGGCCGGGTCTCGTCCACCCAGACGTGCACCGGGATGCCGGCCTGATGGGCGGCGTAGATGGGGGCGGTGGCCGAGCCGTAATCGACAAAGGCCAGCCAGCCGGCGTTGCAGTGGGTGAGGATGTTGACCGGTTCGCCGCCCTTGGCCTGGCTGAGCCGCCGGATGAGCTCCAGCCCGTGCTCGCCGATCCGACGGCAGAAATCGGCGTCCTCGTCGGCGATCTCGCGGGCCACCTTGGCCGTGACCTCCCGCGCCGCGGAGAGCGAGGCCGCTTTAGCCGTGGCCGTCCGTTGACGTTCGAGGGCCCAGGCCAGGTTGCGGGCCGTGGGCCGGGTGGCGAGCAGGGTGGCGGCGGCGGTGGCCAGTTGCTCCCGCCAGCCGGAATCGCGGGCCGCTTGCGCGGCGGCGTTCATCGCGTAGCCAGCGGTGGCGCCGATCAGCCCGGCGCCCCGGACGTGCATCTCGGAGATGGCGCGGGCGAAGTCCCCGACCGTCACCAGGTCTTCGATCACCAGCCGATGCGGCAGGTGGCGCTGGTCGATGATCTGGGTGACGCCTGGCTCCCTGCCCGGCCAGATGGTGCGAAACGGCTGGCCGTCAATGCGCATGGCCAGTATCCTCCCTTTTCTTCAAGATAAGGCGCCCGGCGCCGGCATAAGGGGCCGTGAGAGTCATGGGAAATGGTCCAGGTTGTTTCCGCCTGGCTCTTAGAACCAGCGGGAGAGGAGATAGAAGGCCGCGAACCCCGCACCCAGGGCTCCATAGATCAGCAGTCAGGGCGAGCACCACTCGTTCCTGGCCAGCCAGACATAGGCCGCGATGCCCGCCCCCAGGGCGGCGATTATGGCCAAGGCCGGCATCAGTACATCCTCCAGCCGCTGCCCACTGCGTCCTGCCGGGTCTCGCCCTTGTCCACCTTCTCCTCCTTGCCGAAGACGCCATCTTTCCACAGCCCCTCCTTCTTCTGGCCGTTGGCCATGGTCAGCAGGCCTCGGCCATCGAATTTATCCTCCCACCAACTGCCCTCGTACTTGCTGCCGTCGGCCAGGTTGGCGGTGCCCTGGCCGCTGCGGTGGCCGTTTTCCCAGTTGCCGGTGTATTTTGAGCCGTCGCTGTAGGTCATGGTGCCCTGGCCGTTGAACAGGTCGTTGCGGAAGGTGCCCTCGTAACGGGCCCCGGACTTGGCGACGTACACCCCCTGGCCGCTGAAGCTGCCGTACTCGAAGGTGCCCTCGTAGGTCGAGCCGTCGGCGTAGGTGTATTTGCCCTGGCCGTTGAAGCGCCCGTCCTTGAAGCCCCCTTCGTAAACCGCGCCGTCGGGGTAGGTCTTCTTGCCCTGGCCCTCGAACTTGCCATCCACAAAGCCCCCGGTGTAGGTGGTGTGGTCGGCGTACACCTTGGTGCCCTGGCCGTCGGGCTTGCCGTTCTTAAACCCGCCGGTGTAGGTGATGCCGCCGAAGTAGCTGGCCGTGCCCTGGCCGTTTTCGCAGTCGCCCTTGAGGCACTCGGCCTTGAGCGTGAGGGGCGTGAGCAAGAGGCAAATCAGGAAGGCGATCGTCTTCATGGGCGGGGCCGAGGCCTGGCTAGCGCTGGGTTTGGTCTTGATTTCGTTCCCTGGCATAGGCGTCATAACTCTGCGGCGGCTGGTCGGCTGGCCGGTCTGAGGGCTGCACGATCTCTTCCCGTTTTTGCAGACCATGATAGACATTCCGGTATAGACACTCATGGCAAGCGCAGCCCGCCATCAGCAGCAGAGCAGGGAAAAGTAGCCAGGACTGAGGTCTGTTCTTCATCGATTTTAACCTTTCGCTTGCAAGTCGGTGTTGACCCGGGCCAGGGTCAGGGCCTCGACCTGGGCCGCGCCCGCCTGCCGCAAGGCCTTGGCGCATTCGTTGAGGGTGGTGCCGGTGGTGAACACGTCATCCACCAGCAGGATCCGGCGTCCGCGCACCAGCGTCGGATCACCGAGGGCAAAGGCGCCGGTCAGATTCCGCCGCCGGGCCTGGCCGCTCAGGGAGGTTTGGGGCTCGGTCCAGCGACTGCGGCGCAAGAGGTCTGGACGTATCCGCTCCCGCCGCTCGGGCATCAGGAAGCGGGCCAGCACCAGGGCCTGGTTGAACCCCCTGGCCCGCAAGCGGCGCGGATGCAGCGGCACCGGCAGAATCAGCTCCGGCTCCGTAAGTTCCGCCAGCACCCCCGACTCCCTGGCCAAGGCGGCGAAGGTGCGGCGGCCGGCGGTCTTGCCTCCGTACTTGAAGGCGTGCAGCAGGCGGCCGCTCTCGTCGCCGTAGCGGAACACGGATCTCGCCCGCTCGAAATACGGGGGGCTGGCCAGGCAGGGGCCGCAGAGATGGTTCTCCCCGGCCCCCAGGAATTCCGTCCCGCAACAGCGGCAGAGCGGCGGGGCGATCAGCCTGATTTTCGTCCGGCAGTCGGGGCAGAGCTGGGCCTCGCCAAAGGCGGGCAGCCCCGTCCGGCAGAGGAGGCAGGACGGGGGAAAACACAGCTCCAGCAGGGCCGCGATCAGCCCCGGCTGCCGCCGGTTGTGGTCGGGATTATCCCCTGCCATCACCCCATGTTGCGGATGATGGCCTCGGCAAAGGCCGAGCATTTGAGCTCGGTGGCCCCCGCCATCAGCCGGGCCAGGTCGTAGGTCACCGTCTTCTGGGAGATGGTGGCGGCCAGGGCCTGCTGCACCAGTTCCCCGGCCTTGCCCCAGCCCAGGTGCTCCAGCATCATCACCCCGGAGAGGATCAGCGAGCCGGGGTTGACCTTGTCCTGGCCGGTGTACTTGGGGGCGGTGCCGTGGGTGGCCTCGAACACCGCCACCTGGTCGCCGATATTGGCCCCCGGCGCAATTCCCAAGCCCCCGACCTGGGCAGCCAGGGCGTCGGACATGTAGTCGCCGTTCAAGTTGGGCATGGCGAGCACGCTGTACTCGGCGGGCCGCAAGAGGATCTGCTGGAACATGGCGTCGGCGATGCGATCCTGGATCAGCAGCTTGCCCGCCGGCAGCTTGCCGCCGTGGCTCTTCCACAGCTCGTCCTCGGAGATCACCCGGTCGCCGAAGGCCTCCCGCGCCAGCTCGTAGCCCCAGGTGCGGAAGGCGCCCTCGGTGAACTTCATGATGTTGCCCTTGTGCACCAGGGTGACCGAGGGCCGGTGGTTGTCGATGGCGTACTGGATGGCCATCTTGACCAGGCGCTTGCTGCCGGTGACGCTGATCGGCTTGATGCCGATTCCGGAGTCGGGGCGGATGGTCTTGCCCAGGCTGGCCACGAGGTCGATGATCTTTTTGGCCTGGTCACTGCCTTGAGGCCATTCGATACCGGCGTAAACGTCCTCGGTGTTCTCCCGGAAGATGACCATGTCCACCAGTTCCGGGGCCTTGACCGGGCTCACCACCCCCTGGTAGTAGCGCACCGGCCGCACGCAGGCGTAGAGATCGAGCACCTGGCGGATGGTGACGTTGAGGCTCCTGATGCCCTCGCCCACCGGGGTGGCGAGCGGCCCCTTGATCCCCACCTTGTACTGGCGGAGGGCCGTGAAGGTGGCCTCCGGCAGCCACTCTCCGGTCTTGGCCTTGGCCTTCTCGCCGGCATAGACCTCCAGCCATTCGATTTGCCGCTCGCCGCCGAAGGCCTTGGCCACCGCCGCGTCCAGCACCTTACGACTGGCGGCCCAGATGTCCGGGCCGATGCCGTCGCCCTCGATGAAGGGGATGATCGGGTGGTTGGGCACCTTGATGGCGCCATCTGCCGAATAGGTGATTTCGTCTGCCACTGGTAATTCTCCTGTCTCCGTTAAGTGATAAAATTCAGGGCAGCGGGAGGGTTGCTCTCCGTCCTCCGCCGGCCTGTTGGTCTCTCATCCCCTTCTGATCTCCGCCAAGAGCTCGGCGGTCTTCTCCTCCATCAGCCGCCGGTCGCCCCGGCTCTCCACGTTTAGGCGAATCACCGGCTCGGTGTTGGACATCCGCAGGTTGAAACGGTAGGCGTCGAACTCGACGCTTAGGCCGTCGGTGTGGTCGAGCCTTCCCCCCCCGGCGAACCGGGCCTTGATCCGCGCCAGCGTAGCCTGGGGATCGGCGACCTTGGAGTTGATCTCGCCCGAGACCGGGAAGGCCCGCCTGCGCTCCGCCAGCAGGGAGGAGAGGGGGCCGTGCTCCGCGACTAGCTGGCAGACCAGGAGCCAGGGGATCATGCCCGAGTCGCAGTAGGCGAAGTCCCGGAAATAGTGGTGGGCGCTCATCTCGCCGCCATAGACCGCGTCTTCCGCCCGCATCCGTTCCTTGATGAAGGCGTGCCCGGTCTTGCTCATTACCGGCACCCCGCCCGCCTGGCGCACCAGTTCCACGGTGTTCCAGGTCAGCCGGGGGTCGTGGATGATCTTGGCCCCCGGCGCCCGCCGGAGCATGGCCTGGGCCAGCAGCCCCACCATGTAGTAGCCCTCCACGAATTCGCCCCGCTCGTCGAACAGGAAACAGCGGTCGAAGTCGCCGTCCCAGGCGATGCCGAGGTCGGCCCCCTGTTCCCTGACCGCCTGGGCGGTGAGCGCCCGGTTTTCCGGCAGCAGGGGGTTGGGCACCCCGTTGGGGAAGCGCCCGTCCGGCTCGTGGCAGAGCTTGATGAACCGGAAGGGCAGCCTCTTTTCCAGGAGGTCGAGCACCGGCCCGGCGGCGCCGTTGCCGGCGTTGACCACCAGGGTCAGGGGCTTGAGCCGGGCGGGCTCGATGTAGCCCAGCAGGTGCTCGATGTAGGCGGGCCGGGGGTCGATTTTTCGCCGCCGCCCCTTGACCTTGGCCGTGACCGGCTGTCGGGCCGCCGCCCGCCGCTCGATGTCCATGAGCCCCGAGTCGCCGCTCACCGGCCTCGCCCCCTGGCGCACCAGCTTCATGCCGTTGTAGTCCGCCGGGTTGTGGCTGGCGGTGACGATGACCCCGCCCTCGACCTCCAGGGTGGCGGCGGCAAAGTAGATCTCCTCGGTGCCGCACTGGCCGAGGTCCAGCACCTCGACCCCGGCGTCCATCAGACCCTCGGCCAAGGCGTCGGTAAGCCCGGGCCCGGAGAGGCGGATGTCGTGGCCCACCGCCATCGCCTTGGGCTTAAGGCATCCGGCGCAGGCCTGGCCGATAAAGTAGGCCAGGTCCTCGTTCAACTCCTCGGGATAGCGGCCCCGGATGTCGTAGGCCTTGAAGCACGGCAGATTGGTCATATAAAGTCTGACAGTCTCGCAAAAAGGTAGCCGATGGCTAAGCAAAAGGGCCGATATACAAGGCGCGGGGTGTGTTTGGCGAGTGAGGCCATACAGATGGTATGCCGAACGAGCCAAACCGCCCCGCAACGCGGTAGATCGGTCTTTTTGCGACGCCATCAAGTCTCACGGAAAAAACCTTGGACAGGGACCGCGACTTGCGGTAACAGTCCTAAATCCGAGGCCCTGGCGGTTGGTACATCTCCTTGCCGTCGAAGAGGTTTAAACTCCCCTTGACGACCCGGTAAACCAGCCAGGCCCCGTCGGCGATCAGCACCAGGTGGCCGATTAAGATCAGGAAGGTGGCCACCCCCAGGCCGGCCCACAGCAGCCCGAACCAAAAGGTGCGGATCTGCCAGCGGAAGTGGGATTCGAGCCAGGTGCCATAAACGTCGTCCTTTTTCACGTAGTTGACGATCACCGCCGCCAGGAAGGTCACCCCGAACAGGAAGGAGAGGGCCTGCAAGGCATAGACCACCGCGGTGATCGTCTTAAGCGATTTGAGCTCGCCTTCGTCGTTCATGGGCCATCCGCGGGCCGGAGGCGGCGAGGCGTTAACCGGCCAAGCAGCCTGGACACGGCCCCATCCAGCGGCTTGAGCCGCCCTCGGGCCAGCCAGAGGGCGGTGGCGGTGACTGTCCCCACCACCAGGGAGCCCACGAGGTCGAAGGGGAAATGCACCCCGCAGAACACCCGGGCCAGCCCCCCTGTAAAACCTAGGGGAAACAACAGAATTCCCCACCACCTGGTCTCCCGGCGGCAGAGCAGGCTGCTGGCGATGGCCAGCATGAAGGTGGTGTGATCCGAGGGGAAGGAGGTCTCGGGGGCGTGGCGGATCAGCTCTCGGCCCAGGCCCTCCATGAAGGGCCGGGGGTGAAAGTAGGTCAGGGTTATCACCAGGTTGATCCCCAGGGCCAGGCTGGCGGCATAGCCGGCGTGCAGGGCGGCCCGCCGCCTTTCCGGCTCCGGGCGCAGCCACAGGTAGATCAGTACCCCGATGAAGGCGAGCGGCAGGTAACTGGCCACCAGCCTGGCCGCCCCGTCCACGGCCTGGTTTTTGCCCGCCCCGGCGTTGATGGCCAGAAAGAGCCGGTTATTTAGTTGTTCCCAATCCATACCCTTGCCGAGGAATCCACCATGTCAACCTTCGCCGCCCTTGCCGATCTCTACGCCGAGATGGAGTCGGCCTACGAGCAGGTCGCCGTCCGGCTCGCCTTCTCCTGTGAGGGCTGCCCGGACAACTGTTGCGACAGCTATTTCCAGCATCACACCTATCTGGAGTGGGCCTACCTGTGGCAGGGCCTCTCCGAACTCCCCGCCGAGCGCCAGGCCGTCTATCAGGCCCGGGCCCGGGAGGCCGTGGCCAGTTATCGGACGGCCCTGTCCCAGGGCGAGCGGCCCCAGGTGATGTGTCCGGTAAACGATCACGGCCGGTGCGGGCTCTACCGGCACCGGCTGCTGATCTGCCGCCTGCACGGGGCCCCGGCCAGCCTGACCAGCCCCAACGGCCAGCGCCGCCAGTTCCCCGGCTGTTTCCGCTGCCAGGAGTTGACCCAGGGGTTAAGCGACGTCCCCACCCTGGATCGCACTAGATTCTTTAAAACAATGGTGCGTCTTGAGCAAGAATTTCTTGGCGCCCGCAGCCGGCCTCGGGTCAAGATGACCCTGGCCGAGATGCTGCTGGAAAGGCCGCCGGGCTAGGCAGCCGTTCAGGGAACAATGCCCCGGTGGGAGAGCAGCGAGCCCTCCAGGCGGTAGAGGGTGACCAGGGCCTGGCGGACGCCGACCACCGCCTGGGCCTGGGCGATCTGGCTGGTCACCAGATCCCGTTGGGCCTGGGCCACCTCCAGGGTGGTGGCGCGTCCCAGGCGGAACTTCTCCTGTTCCAGTTCCTGGGTCTTTTGGCGCAGGGCGCAGGTGGCGGCGGCGGCCTGGGCCTGGGCCTGGGCCTGCTCCACATCGACGTAGGCCGAGCGCACGTCCACCTGCACCAGTTGCTCCATGTTGGCCAGGGCGGCGTTGGCCTGTTCAAGCGACCAGCCGGCGGCGGCGTGGCGGGCCTTGGCCTCCCGGTTGCCCAGGGGCAGGGAGAGGGTCAGGCCGCCGCCGTAGAGCTTCTGCGAGCCCTTGTTGTCTGCTTGCCCCAGGAAGGAGTCGCTGTAGTGGGAGCCGCCCAGGGAGACGAAGAGGTCGAGCTTGGGCAGGAGCCCGTTTTTGGTGGTCACCACCTCGATCTCCCGACGCTGCACCATGAGTTTGGCCTGGTTGAGATCGGGCCGCCGGGCCAGGGCCAGGGCCACGTGGCTGTCCACCTTGTCTAAGGCCAGGTCGGGCAGTTCCGGGGCGTCGGCGGGCTCGATGTCCGCCTGCCAGTCGGGATGGCCGTTGGGGTTGACCAGCCGCAGGAGGTTGAGTTTGGCCTTGGCCAGGGCGCCTTCCGCCGCCACCGTCTGCTGGTAGCGCGCCGCCTGCTCGGCCTGGGCCGCCGCCCCCTCGCTCTCCGCCAGGCCGCCCAGCTTGATCCGCTCCATCACCTCCGCCGTCTGCGCCTTGGCGATGGCCAGCGACTGCCGGTAGATGTCGAGAGCGCGGCGGGCGAGGATGAAATTCCAGTATCCCTGCTCGATCTGGGAGACCAGGGCCTCGGCCGCGCCTTGCAGCTCGTAGAGCGACATCTCGGTGTCCAGCCGACTCTGGCGCAGCCGGGCCAGGGTGACGTCCGGGCCCCGGCCTTGCAGCAGGGCCTGGGTGATGGTCACGTCCCAGCTGCGCTCAACCCCGTGGCGATCCTGGGCGTCCTCCAGGTCCTGCCGATCCTCGACCGCCTTGGCCTCCAGCGAGCCGCCCAGGGTGGTCAGCTGCTTGACCCCCACCCCGGTGCGGGTCTCGTCCACCTCGCCCAACTTGCCGGCGGTGCTCAGGTCATGCGACAGGGCCGAGGCGCTGCCCTCGCCCCGGATCCGGCCGGTGGTGGCGGTGAGCAGGGGGTCGAAGGCGGCCCGCTCCACCTCCTCGTGGGCCTGGCTGAGCGAGGGCTTGAACCGTTCCACCTTGAAGGCCTGGTTGCCGGAGAGCCCATCCACGATCGCCTCTTGCAGGCTCAAGGAGAGCGGGGCGCTGGTTTTTGCCCCGGCCTCCGGGGCCTGGGCGGCCTGGGGCGACTCGACCGGTTTTTGGCTTAAGTGGGACAACAGCTCCTTCACCCTGGTCTCGCCGCTGATCGCCGGATCGGACATGGAGTTTCCGGGCAGGAGCTGCTTGACGCAGGAGGAGCAGAGCAGGGCGGTCAACAACAGCAGCCGGAACGGTGGATGGGTTGAACTTTTCATCGGTAGCCCAAGGCTTGGTTGGGATTTAGTTTGGCGGCCCGGAGGGCGGGATAGAAACCGAAGACGATCCCCACCAGGGCCGAGACCATCAGGGCCAGCATCACCCCCCGGCCCTCGACCAGCATGGTGAAGTCGGTGAACCGGCTGACCCCCCAGGCCACCGTCAGCCCCAGGCCGATCCCGCAGAGGCCGCCCAGGCTGCTGATCAGCATCGACTCCAGCAGGAACTGAACCAATATGTCCAGATGGCGGGCCCCGATGGCCTTGCGCACCCCGATCTCGCTCGCCCGTTCGGTCACGGTGAGCAGCATGATGTGCATGATCCCGATGCCGCCCACCAAGAGCGAGACGCTGGCGATCCCCCCCAGGAGCAGACTGAAGGCGCGGGTGAGGGAGGCGGCCATCTTGCCCAGCTCCGCCTGGTTTCGGAGGTGGAAGTCGTCCTCGGTCTGGGGCAGGAGGTGATGGTTGGCGCGCAGGATGGCGCTGATCCGGCCCTCGGCCCAGGAGGGATCGGTATCCGGCACCAGCTTGACATCGAGCTCGGTCAGGTAGTCCTGGCCCAGCACCTGTTTCATGGCGGTGAGCAGGGGGATGAGCACCATGTCGTTGGGGTCGAACCAGCCCTGGTCGGGCTTGGGCTTCAGCACCCCGATCACCTGGAAGTTGACGTCCTTGATCCGGATGGTCTCGCCCAGGGGATTCTGGCCCCCGAACAGCCGCCGGGCCGCGTTCGCCCCCAGCAGGGCCACCCTGGCCACATGCTCGTCCTCGAGCACCGAGAAGCCCACCCCCCGGTCCACCTCGAAGCCGCGCAGGGCGAGCCCGGTCTGGGAGGCCCCGACGATGGTGGCGTTTAGGTTCTGGCGGAAGAACCTGACCTGGGCCCGGCCCATGACCAGCGGCGCCACCGCCTCCACCCGGGAGATGTCCTGCAGGATGGCGTCGGCGTCGGCGAGCTTGAGGGTCCTGGTGGTGTCCGCGGCCCGGGCCCCGGCCCAGTAATCGCCGCCGGGCCGTACCACCAGGAGGTTGGTGCCCAGGGCGTTCACCCGGCTGAGCACCTGGGCCTGGGTCCCGGCCCCCAGGGCCAGCATGGAGATCACCGCCCCCACCCCGATGATGATCCCCAGCATGGCGAGCAGGTTACGCAGGAGGTTGGCGGTCAGGCTCTTGACGGCGATCTTGATCAGGGTCCAGATCAGCATGGCGCGTCCGCCTCCATCCGGCCGTCGCGGAGGGCGATGGTCCGTCCGCAGGCCGCCGCCACCTGGCGGTCATGGGTGGCGACGACCAGGGTCTGGCCCCGGCGGTTGAGGACGGTGAGTAGTTCCATGAACTCCCGCCCGGATTCGGAGCCGAGCCGGCCGGTAGGCTCGTCGGCCAGGAGGAGCTCCGGCCCGGCCACCACCGCCCGGGCCAGGGCCACCCGTTGGCGCTGGCCGGCGGATAGTTGCTCGGGGTCGCGGCCCCGTTCGTCGGCTAGGCCCACCGCCTCCAGGGCCTGGATGGCGGCCTGCTTGGCGTCGCGGCGACCGGCGTAGAGCAGGGGCAACTCCACGTTCTCCAGCACCGAGACCCTGGGCAGGAGGGTGAAGGTCTCAAATACCAGGCCGAGGCGCCGGTTGCGCAGCGTGGCCCGCCGGTCGGCAGAGAGGGTGGCGACCGTCTCGCCGTTTAAGAGATACTCGCCTTCGTCCGCCGTTTCCAGCCCGCCCAGGATGCGGAGCAGGGTGGACTTGCCGCTGCCCGAGGGCCCGGTGATGGCCACCATCTCGCCTTTGGCGACCTCCATGTCCACCCCCTTGAGCGCCCAGAGAGTCTCCGAGCCCAGGCGGTAGGACTTCCGTAGGTTGCGGACGGCGATCATCGGCTACTTGACATCCCGGTCAAAGCCCATCAGCCGCAGTTTGGCGCCCCGGTCAAGCCGCTTGCCGCCCTGGCCGTCCTTGCCCTGGCGGTCGGCCTGCCAGCGGCTTAAGCCGCCCTCCGGGGTCAACACCACCCGCTCGCCCACCTCCAGGCCTTTTAGAATCTCGACGAACTCGCTGTTGCTGTCGCCGATGACCACCAACCGGCGGCTGGTGGAGCCGTCCTTTTTCTTGACCGTGACCCAGCTTAGGCCCTTCCGCCGTTCGAGCGCCGAAACCGGCACCAGCAGGCTGTCCAGCTTGTCCTTGGTGACGATGCTGACGTTGGCGGTCATCTCCGGCTTGAGCAGGTCGCGTTTGTCGTCCTTAACCTCCACCTTGACCTCGAAGGTGATCATGCTTGAGTTGTTGATCCCCCGGTTGCCCACCAGGGCCACCTCGCCATTGAACACCTGGTCGGGGTAGGCGTCCACCCTGATTTTGGCCGGCTGGCCGGGCGCCACCTTGCCGATGTCGCTCTCGTCCACCGCCACCAGGACGTAGGTGCGGGAGAGGTCGTCCACGGTCATGATGGTGGTGCCCCCGCCCACGGTATCGATCCCGGAGGAGATGATCTGGCCGGCCTGGACGTTGCAGCTGGCCACCACCCCGTCGAGGGGCGAGAGGATCTTGGTATCGGCCAGCCGCTCCTCGGCGTCGGCCAGCCGCAGGCGGGTGGCCTCGACCTGGGCCGTGGCTTCGCTCACCTCCTGACGCCGGGCCTCGACCCGATCCTTCTTGCTGCCCACATCCCGTACCCTGGCCTGGGCGTCTTTAAGACCGGCCTGGGCGGCGGCGTTGGCGCTTTTGGCCGCCTCAAGCTCCTCCTGGCTGATCATCTTCTTGGCGAACAGGGCCTCGGCGCGCCCCTCCTTGGCCTGCTCCTCGCTGGCCTTGGCCTGGGCCGCCTGCTCGGCGGACTTGGCCCGTTCGCCTTCGCTGACCAGGTCGCGTTCCGCCACCGTCAGGTTGAGCCGGGCCTGGGCCGCCTGGGCGCGGGCCGCGGTCAGTTCCGCCTGGGCCCGGCCCACCCCCCGCTCCTCCTGGCCGGGGTCGAGCTGGGCCAGGAGATCGCCCTTTTTCACCGCCTGGCTCATCTCCACCGGCACCTTGACCACCTCGCCGCTCGCCTTGCACTTGATGGCCACCTCCCGTTCCGGGGTCACCCGGCCCGTGGCGTCGACGAGCATCTTAAACGGCCAAATGCGGGCGATGGCAGTCTTCTCTGGCGGCGCCTCCACCTTTTTGACGCTGGCGTCGTTCTTGAAGATCTTCCACAGCAGCCCGAGCACGATCAGTATGATGAGGATGACAACGGCAATTCGTTTGTTCATTGACAAAAAATACCAGGTTAATGATGTATTGCAAGCCAGCCCAACAGGAAGAGCAGCGACAGGGCGGTGATGGGCGCCCCGATCCGCAGGTGCTCGCCGAAGGTCAGCCTCACCCCCATGGCCCCGGCCTGCTCCACCACGATCAGGTTGGCGATGCTCCCCACCAGCATCAGGTTGCCGGCGAAGGTGCTGGAGATGGCAAGAATATACCACTCCAGAAGTCGGCGGGGGTCAAGAAATTTTATCAGCAGCACGGTGGCCGGCACGTTGCTGACCAGGTTGCTCAAGGCAGTGGCGGTCAGGGTAAGGATAGGGGGGTGGGTGAGGGTCAGCCCGTGCCGGCCCAGAAAGGCCATCACCATCTGCGGCAGGCCGGCGTTGGTCACCCCTTCCACCACCACGAACAGGGAGCAGAACAGGGTGAGGAGCTGCCAGTCCACCAGCTTCAGGATCTGTCTGGATTCCAGCCGGCGGCTGCAGAGCAGCACCCCCGCCACCGCCATGGCCGACAGTTCCCGGGGCGTCGGGGTGAAGAAGAGCCCGATTAGGGCCGCCACCGCCAGCAGGCCCTTGGCCGACTGCCAGGCGTTGAACGGCGGCCAGTCCCGGTCGTCGCTTACCCGGGAGGTCGCCATAGGGGCGGCCATCTTGCCCCCGTAGCGCCAGCAGATGAGCAGATACCCCGCCAGCAGGGAAAAGACAACAGGGAAAATACTGAAGGCCAGAAAAGGCCCGAAGGCCAGCCGTCCCACCTGGCCGATCAGCATGTTCTGCGGGTTGCCGATCAGGGTGGCCGCCGAGCCGATATTGCTGCTCACCGCCAGCCCGAGCAGAAAGGGGGTCGCCAGGTATCCTTCCGGCAGCAGGGTGTAGAGCAGCACCGGGGTGAAGGCGAGGCAGATGATGTCGTTGGCGAGCAGGGCGGAGAGCCCGGCGCTGGAGAGCATGAGGAGCAGCAGGAAGAGCCGGGGGCGGCTAAGACTCGCGGCCAGGTGCTTGGCGATACGGGTATAGAAGCCGCCCAGCCGTAACTGGGCGGAGACGATCATCAGGGCGTAGAGCAGGAGGATGGTGGGGAAATCGATGGCCGCCACCGCCTGCCTAAGCGACACGAAGCCGCCGCTGACCATGGCGATGGCGCCCAGGACCGCGATCCCGGTGCGGTCGAGTTTAAGGCCCGGGATATGGCCCAGGGCCACCCCGGCGTAGGTGAGGACAAAGATTAGGGGCGCGCCCGCCGGCATGGCCAGAACCTGAGATCAGCGGAATACGGGTCGGGGGAAGGGCGGCGCGGGGAGGCTCACTTTACGAAGGAGCAGCAGTAGTCGGTAATGGTCTTGATCCGCAACTTAAATTTGGAGTTGGCGGGCACGGTGAAGGATTCGCCGCCCCGCACCTCCTGCCAGCCCTTGCCCCCCGGCAGGCTGACCGTAAGCTCGCCGCTTATGATCTCCATGATCTCGCTGTCGGCGGTGCCGAACTCGTACTCACCCGGCAGCATGATGCCCAGGGTCTTTTTGGCGCCGTCGGCAAGGACGACTGTCCGGCTGGTGACCTGACCGTTAAAGTAGATGTTGGCCTTCTTGACCACGGTGACGTTGGTGAATTCGCTCATTTCCAGGTTGCCTCGTTGGTGGTGGTTGATTCCGGCCCTTGGGCCGCTTGGTCGCGGCCAGGACGGATGCGGGGGTTGAACCAGATTTTTTTTGCGGCGGCGATTAAATTTTTCGCCCCCGGCAACTTGTGGCTAGTATTTTTCAGATATTAAAATATATAATATGCGCGATAAAACGCTAAGGGGCGGCGAAGGAAAAAAAATTCGTCGTGGGCTTGACTGTTATACTACATTGTAGTATGGTGTAGTTGAAAGGTGATGCTTCGTCATCCTTTTACTCCTCCTTGGAAAGGCAGGGTCTTCGGGCCCTGCCTTTTTTTGTGGCGAAATCCCCTACCCGCCGGACCCGGAAGAAGTCCTTGAGCAGCTCCACGCACTCGGCGGAGATCTCCCCCTCCGCCTGGTCGATGCGCATGGTGTGGTTCAGCATCCGGTCCTGGCCGATCCGGTAACGGCTCACCGCCGCCCCGGCCTTGGGGTCGGGGACGGCGAAGACCAGCCGGGCCAGGCGGGCGTGGATCATGGCCCCCATGCACATCAGGCAGGGCTCCAGGGTGACGTAGAGGGTGGCGCCTGGCAGCCGGTAGTTGCCCAGCCTGGCCCCGGCGGCCCGCAGGACCAGGATCTCGGCGTGGGCGCAGGGGTCGGATAATTCGATGGTGCGGTTGCCGTCCTGGGCCAGGGTCCGACCGTCCGTCCCCACCAGCACGGCGCCCACCGGCACCTCGCCCCGGCGGCCCGCCGCCACCGCCTGGGCCTGGGCCAGCCGCAGAAATTTCAGGTCGGTCTCGACCTGATTGCCCCGCTCTTCGGCCTGGCTAGACGGCATCGCCCCGCCTTTGCGCCCGGGCGTGGTTGGCCGCCTCCCAGCCCGCCACGCAGCCCTCGCCCACCGCCTTGGCCATCTGGTAGGGCTGGCCGGCGATGTCGCCGGCGGCGTAGATGCCGGGGATGTTGGTCTCCTGGCGCTTGTTGGTCTCGATGTGGGTCATGGTGTCGGCGTCGAGTAGCACCCCTAGGTTCATGGCCAGCTCGATGGCGCCCTTGGCCCCCAGTTCCACGAACACCCCCTCCACCGGCAGGCGGGAGCCGTCGGTGAGGAGCAGCGAGTCCACCGCCGAGACGCCGCCGATCTCCTTGACCCACACCCCCTCCCGGCGGTTAATCTGGCTCTGGTATAGCTTGGCCCGCAGCTCTTCGCTGATCTCCAGCCTTTCCGAGACCAGAAAGACCTGGGGGGTGTAGCCCAGGAGGGTCAGCGCCCCGTCCACCGCCGCGCTGCCGTTGCCCACCACCGCCACCGGGGCGTTGCGGTAGAAGTTGGCGTCGCAGTCCACGCAGTAGCTCACCCCCCGGCCCAGCAGCTCCTTTTCGCCCGGCACCTTCAACTTCTTGCGGGCCCCGCCGGTGGCCAGGATCACTGTCCGCGCCTGGCAGGGGCCGGTCTCGGTGTGCAGCAGGAATTTTCCTTCTCCCTCGTCGATGCGCAGCACATCCGCCTCGCGCAGTTCGGCCCCGAAGCGGGACGCCTGCTCGCGGCCCGCCGCCAGCAGCTCGGCCCCGGGGATTACTCCCGGCACCCCCAGATAATTTTCAACATGGGCGGCATGAATACTGCTTGCCTCTAACTTGCCGAAGACCACCACCGTGGCCTTCTTGCGGGCGGCGTGGATGGCGGCCTGCAAACCCGCCGGCCCGGCGCCGACGATCGCTACGTCAACGATGTTTGACTCCATGTGATCCTCCGCTAAAAATTAAGGTGGGCATCCGTCCGCAAGGCAGGAGGGGGCGGATTTTTCATTCGGCTATTGACTTGATGGCGTCGCAAAAAGACCGATCTACTGCGGCGCGTGGCGGTTTGGCTCGTTCGGCATACCATCTGTATGGCCTCACTCGCCAAACACACCCCGCGCCTTGTATATCGGCCCTTTTGCTTAGCCATCGGCTACCTTTTTGCGAGATCATCTTGACTTGCGGTAAAACGACTTGCTAGAGTTTACCAGCACCCGCGGCGACAGCCATCCTTAAAAGTAAGCCTCCCTAATCCCCGGAACCGGTCATGCCCAACTTAAATCCCAAGGCCAATATACTCACCGGGCTGCTCGCCGCCTCGATCTTGGCCCTGGTTTGCTTCCCGCTCTACATCGTCTTCTACCTGGACCCCGCCTTTGTGGATATCGCCGCCCATAACTCGGAACGGCAGGCGACCAAGGTGGCCAACTTCATGGCCATGCGCCTCTTCCCCAGCGCCCAGGATTTCCAGGACGCCCCCCTGTCGCCGGCCAAGGAGGGGCAGCTCTTGGAGATGCGGCGCGTCTTCAAGATCGTCAAGGTGCGGGTCTTCACCCCCACTGGCAAGATCATCTACTCCAGCGACAAGCCGGAGATCGGCGAGACTAACCACATGGCCTATTTCCAGAACATCGTGGCCCGCGGCCAGACCTTTAGCAAGCTGGTGCGCAAGGATACCACCTCCATGGAGGGCCAGCTCATGCCGGTGGATGTGGTCGAGACCTACGTGCCGATCGTTTACGGCCCCGATTTTGCCGGGGCCTTCGAGATCTACTACGACAACACCGTCGCCCGCACCGAACTGCACCGGCTGCTTTCCAGGGTCATGTTCTCGGTGGGGGCGATGGCCTTGGTGCTGCTGTCGGCGATGCTGGTCAGCTTCCTTTCGGTCTCCAGAAGCTTGAGGGAGCGGGATCAGGCGGTGCTGGCCCTGCGGCAGGCCCACGGCGAGCTGGAGGAACGGGTGCGGGCCCGTACCGAGGAGCTGACCCGCGCCAACCAGTCGCTTTCCCAGGAGGTGTCCTCCCGCCAGGAAACGGAAAACGACAAGGAGCGCCTAATCGAGGAGCTGACCCAGGCCCTGGCCCGGGTCAAGACCTTGAGCGGCCTGCTGCCCATCTGCGCCAACTGCCAGCAGATCCGCGACTCGGAGGGCAAGTGGCGCCGGGTGGAGGACTATATCCGCACCCGCACCGACGCCGAGTTCACCCACGGCATCTGCCCCCAGTGCGCCAAGGAGCTTTACCCCGACCTTTACGGGCAGTTGGAGGGCCAGCCCCGGAAATAGGGCGGCTTCCGGCCCGTTCACACCTCCGGGAAGGGGAACTCCGGGTCGTCCAGCAGCTTGGTCAGGCGTTGTTTCTTTTCGGTCTTGCGGGCGTGGAAGGCCGCCAGCTGGCCAACCATCTCCACCACCGTCTCCTCGTCCGCCCCCTTGGCGATCCGGCGGCCCACCTTGGGGAACGGCCCGCCCTTGCCCCCGGCGTAAACCTCGTAGCCCGCCTTGGTGGCCCGGATGCCGATGTCGGCCAGCAGGGCGTCGGAGCAGGCCGCCGGGCAGGCGGAGATGGCGATCTTGAATTTCGGCTTCACCGGCATCTGGCCCTGGTAGGCGGCGAGTATCCTCCGGGAGAGGGCCATGGTATCGACCAGCCCCAGGTTGCAGTACGTCCCGCCAACGCAGATCTTGGGGAGTGGGAACTTGCCCGGCCCCTTGAGCTCGGCCCCCGTTGCCGTCAGCGCCGCCCGGATGGCCTCCTCGTCCTCGTCTTTTATGTCGAG
The DNA here is from genome assembly GCA_021789795.1 of Deltaproteobacteria bacterium. GTDB lineage: Bacteria > Desulfobacterota > Desulfobulbia > Desulfobulbales > VMSU01 > VMSU01. The sequence continues at coordinate 21,489 of JAJYJA010000018.1, forward strand.
CAGCCTGAGATTCTGGGCCGTGGACAGGTACAGGCCCAAGTGGTAGCGCTCCGTCAGCCCGGCGACCGTCTTGAGAATCGGCGCCGCCACCACCCCCTCCGGGATCAGGATGGTCAGACTCTTTCTGACCGCCTTGCCCTTGGTTTCCTCGTTCATCTTGCCACCTCCCTTCTCATCTTGAAGTCATTCCTGCCGTGCCTGGCCCCCAGGTCGGTAAGCCGCGCCCCTCCGCCCGAGGGCGCGCATTCGAGAACAAAAAATACATCATTTACTTTAATTTGTTTTCTGAATCAATTATTTTATGGTATCAAGCGGATGGGCACGGCGTCCGCCGGCGCCCACCGGCGGCGGCCTTGGTTGACACCGCCGGCCAGGGGCTAACTAAACGAACACTCAAGGCATTTCATCATAAAAAAGACTAAAGGGGACAGCATGGCACGAACGAATAATCCTTATGGCGCCGGGGACAAGGCGGTCAAGGCAATAGACAGGGACCGGGAGCGCGAGCGCCGTTTCATGATGCAGGCCTGCTTCAAGCACGCCGACGAGTTGGCCCTTAAGCTGGTGCAACGCCTGATGGACGAGCATATCGTCGAGACCTCCTCCGACCGCGACTTGCGAGAGGTGTTCGTAAACCTGTTTACCAAGTTGGGCGACATGGAGGAGTTTGATGTTCAGTTCAAGATCGCCCCCATACGTTCCCTGGTCCCCAACCCCAACCTCGTCAGTCTCTACCTTACCCAGTACATCACCGAAGACCTGGTGCAGCACCCCAAGGTGCAGGACGTGTTCGGCGACGACCAGGAGATCTACCGGGTGGTCGATTCGGTGCTGAGCAAGATCCGGCCTCAGGGCAGTTGAGTCAGCGCGCCGCCCTCGGGTGGCGCTTCTTCATCCCATGCGTCCCCGGCATCCGGATCAGATTCCGTGCCTCCTGTTCGCCAACCACCGGGGGGAGATTCAGGAGTTCCGCAAGCTTCAGATGGCGGGCCGCAGTGGCCACGACTTCGTAAGCCTGCGGCTCACCGACCTCATCCCCTTGCCCGAGGGTAGCGAGCTGTTCGTGCTGCCCCGGCGCTGGCCGGTGGGTTTCGACCCCGCCGACGGCCAGGCGGCTCGCCTGATCGAGAACCCCTATCACCCCGACCAGGGCCTCCAGGCGGTGGCCGCCTTCGTGGCCCCGGCTCA
>JAJYJA010000187.1 GCA_021789795.1 Deltaproteobacteria bacterium
CTTGTTGGGTTGACTTATAAAAAACGGCTGTGGTAGAATTTCAGTGAGGATTTCCAATATACCAGCACCTGGCAAAATGCCGCCTACAACCAGCAGAGGGCAGGCTGACATGACTATCGAACTGCAACTCATCAAGGACGTTGACAAGCTGATTCCCCGGCCAGAGGTCGCCATCGAGGTGATGACCCTGGCCAACCAGAGCGACTGCGACATCGGTCTGTTGTCAAAAACGATCAACCAAGACCCCAGCCTGATGGCCAACATGCTACGGATGGCCAACTCCGCCTATTTCGGCCACATGCAGCAGATCAAGTCCCTGCGCGACATCATCGTCCGGCTGGGCCTGGACAGCGTGCGGATCATCGCCATCACCTCCGCCTCCGCCGGGCTGCTCAAGTCGCCCCAGGAGGCCTACAACCTTGAGCCCGGGGCCCTCTGGCGGCACTCCTACGCCACCGCCATCCTGGCGGGCATCATTGGCCGGGCCGCCAAGCTGCGCGAGACCTCAAGCCTGTTCAGCGCCGCCCTGCTGCACGACGTGGGCAAGATCATCTTAAACCGCCACCTGCAGGCCGAGGCCATGCACCGGGGCGACGCCGTCCCCGCCCAATCCCTGCTGGAGTTGGAGGCCACCCTGCTGCACACCGACCACGCCAAGGTCGGCAAGGCCCTGCTCGAACGCTGGGGACTGCCGTCGGGCATCACCGGGCCAGTAGGCTCTCACCACCAGCTTGCCGCCTGCCAGGACCCGCCCGCCCAGATCGTCTATCTGGCCAACTACCTGACCGCCAGCATCGGCATCTCCAGCCTGGACGCGGACAACTATTTCTGCCAGGTAAAAGACTGGTACGAAACCAACCCCGACCTGCCCGACATCCCGGCCTTCCGGGAGCAGATGGATTCGATCATCACCCAGTTCTACGAGCAGCTGAACGAGACCACCACCCTGGAATTTTCCTGACCACGCCTGGCCACCGCCTTAAAACTCCACCTGATCCTTCTTGCCGCACCGTTCGCAGGTGACGATGGTATTCTTGTCCTTGTTCCGCCACGGCTGACGAATGACGAGGTTCTTGTAGTCCTTCTTGGAGCAGGCCTCGCACAGACACAGCACCGTGTCGTCCTTCAGTATCCACTTGTACATAGCCCAAACGCCTCAAACCCGGACGGCGGTATCTCCCACTAAAAAAAGGGAGAACAGCCGGGGGAAGGCCATTCTCCCTTGCAACGGCGCGGTTAACGCCCCGATTAGGGGGCGATTCCCAGCTCCTTCTCCTTCTTGGCGATGGCCAGCCTGGTCTTGATCACCGTGTCGGAGATCAGGCTGATGGAGTCGATGCCGCACTCCACCAGGAAGGTGGCGAACTCGGGGAAGTCGCTGGGCGCCTGGCCGCAGATGCCGATCTTGCGGCCCCGGCGCTTGGCGGTGTCGATCACCATCTTGACCATGGTCTTCACCGCCGCGTTGCGCTCGTCGTAGATGTGGGCCACCAGGTCGGAGTCGCGATCCAGGCCCAGGGTGAGCTGGGTCAGGTCGTTGGAGCCGATGGAGAAGCCGTCGAACACGTCGCTGAAGGCGTCGGCGGAGATGACGTTACTGGGGATCTCGCACATCACGTACACCTCCAGGCCATTTTCACCCTGCCTCAGGCCGAACTCGCGCATCACCTCGATGACCTTACGGCCCTCCTCCGGGGTGCGGCAGAAGGGCACCATCAGCTTGACGTTGGCCAGCCCCATGTCGTTGCGCACCTTCTTCAGGGCCTTGCACTCCAGCTCGAAGGCCACCTTGTACTTCTCGTCGTAGTAGCGGGAGGCGCCGCGCCAGCCGATCATCGGGTTCGACTCCTCGGGCTCGTAGAACTTACCGCCGATCAGGTTGGCGTACTCGTTGCTCTTGAAGTCCGAGAGTCTGACGATCACGTCCTTGGGATAGAAGCCCGCCCCGATCCGACCCACCCCCTCGGCCAGTTTGTCGATGAAGAACTGCTTCTTGTCGTTGGGGTAGGCGGAGGTCTTCTCCTCGATCTGGCGCACCACCTCGGCGGCCTCGGCATCGCCGGTGGCGGCCTTCTTCTTCAAGTCGTCGAAGTAGTAGAGGGCCAGCGGATGGATGCCGATGTGGGAGTTGATGATGAACTCCTCCCGGGCCAGGCCCACCCCCTCGTTGGGGATCTGCCCCTCGGTGAAGGCCTTCTCCGGGATGCCGACGTTCATCATGATCTTGGTCTTGGTGGCCGGGATGTTGTCCAGGTCCAGACGCTCGACCTCGTATTTCAAGAGGCCCTGGTAGATCTTGCCGGTCTCGCCCTCGGCGCAGGAAACGGTAAGCTCCATGCCGCTCTTGATGAGCCGCGAGCCGCTCTCGGTGCCGATGACGCAGGGGATGCCCAGCTCGCGGGAGATGATCGCCGCATGGCAGGTGCGGCCGCCCCGGTTGGTGACGATGGCGGAGGCGATCTTCATGATCGGCTCCCAGTCGGGGTCGGTCATGTCGGTGACCAGCACCTGGCCCTTCTTGAAGTCCTGGATGTCGGCCACGTTCTCGATAACGTTGGCCACCCCCTGGCCGATCTTGGCCCCCACCGCCTGGCCGGTGACCAAAACCGGACCGTGCTCCTTCATCACGTAGGTCTCCATCACCTTCTTGGAGGCCTGGGAGTGCACCGTCTCGGGCCGGGCCTGGACGATGAACAGCTTGCCGGTGCCCACCTTGACCCCGTCGCCGTCCTTGGCCCACTCGATGTCCATCGCCTTCTGGTAGTGCTCCTCGATGATGCAGGCCCACTCGGCGAGCTTCAGGATCTCGTCGTCGTTTAAGACGTAGCTGCCGCGCTCGGCGGGGGTGGTGTCGATGTTCTTCACCGGCTCCTTGGCCCCGGGGTCGGGGTTGTAGATCATCTTGATCTCCTTGCTGCCCACCCGCTTGCCGACGATGGGGCGCTTGCCCTGCTTCAAGGTCGGCTTGAAGATGTAGAACTCGTCCGGGTTGACCGCCCCCTGGACCACGTTCTCGCCCAGACCCCAGGCCCCGGTCAGGAACACCGCCTCCTTGAAACCGCTCTCGGTGTCGATGGAGAACATGACCCCCGAGGAGGCGGAGTCGCTGCGCACCATCTTCTGCACCGTGATCGACAGATAGACGTCGAACTGGCCAAAGCCCTTGTCGTGCCGGTAGGAGATGGCCCGGTTGGTGAACAGGCTGGCGAAGCACTTGCGACAGTTGTCGATCAAGGCGTCCAGCCCGTGGATGTTCAAGTAGGTCTCCTGCTGGCCGGCAAAGGAGGCGTCGGGCAGGTCCTCGGCGGTGGCGGAGGAGCGCACCGCCACATCGACATCGGGGCCGTACTCCTTTTCCATCTGAGCGTAGGCCTGGGCGATGGCCTGGCGCAGGTCGTCCGGGAAGGCGGCGTTACGGATGATGCCTCTCGCCTTCTCACCCCGCTCCTGGAGGTTGCGCATGTCGTGGGTGTCGAGCCCGGCCAGGGCGTCTTCAATCGCCTTTTCGATCCCGGCGGTCTTTAAGAGATACCGATAGGCATAGGCGGTGATGGCGAACCCGTGCGGCACCGCCACGCCCTTGGAAGTCAGCTTTTGATACATCTCGCCCAGCGAGGCGTTCTTGCCGCCCACCAACGGCACGTCCGCAATGCCGATTTCGTCAAACCAGAGAATCAACTTTTCATCGTGTTTTTCAGACATCGCTCTCTCCCGTCGCATAAAGTTTATAGATAGCCAAACCGCTTAAACCCTCACCAGCCCGTCGCCCGCCCGAGGGCGGAGAGGGCCAGCCAAATCAAAAACCGCAAGATTATTAATCTTATATTCTACCGGCGCCTGGCAGGTCAACTCAAAATGCAAAAAAGGAGGCCGGGATCAGCCCACCTTTAGCCGACCCAGTAATAGTTGATCTGACGAATCAGGAAAAAGACCTGCACGACCGCCATCACCCCCACCATGCCCCAAAAAATAAACCGCCGGCGGGGATTGGCCAGAAAGCCGCCGTAGGCGGTGAAGAGGGGGAAAAGGGGCGCGACATAACGCGTATATGACATAAAGGAGGTGGTAAGGGCGGGCACCAACGCCGCCGGCAGGACATAAACAAAACCAATTTTGTCATGCTTGAACATATAAATCAAACCCAACACCACCATGACAAACCAGAGACGATCTATGGGTGACGACATAAAGGTGTGCCCATATTGAATAGAAAAGAAATTCTTAATCAACGTTAACGGATTAAGTATCTTGCCGATAGATACTTGCGCGACATAGCTTCCCTGCGCTTCAAACCCGGCGAATAAATTTCCGGTTGATAAATACATGATTAAAAAATAAGCCGCAAATCCTATGATCGGGCTGCACACAAGGAAAAAATAGCTAGCGTTTACCTTTTTATCCCGCCAGTCATGCCAAATCGACCAGGCCAGGGGAAGGCTGACAAATATACCTATCGCCTTGGTGAGCGGACACAGCAAACCTAACATGGAGGCCGTTATATACCGCCGATCCCGGAGGGCGGCATAGAAACAGACGGTAAGCAAGAGAAAAAGT
>JAJYJA010000188.1 GCA_021789795.1 Deltaproteobacteria bacterium
ACCCGCGACTTAAACTACGTAACCGATACCTGCCGCGGCTTTCTCGCCTTGGCCGAATGCGCCCAGTGTCTTGGCGAGGTCGTCAACATTGGCTCGAACCACGAGGTCAGCATGGGAACCCTGGTGGCCCTGATCAAGGATATTATGGGTAGCGCGATTGCGATTGAAACCGAAAACGAGCGGCTTCGCCCCGCCAACTCGGAGGTCTTCCGTCTCTGGTGCGACAATCGAAAGATCAAAGAGTTGACTGGCTTCTCCCCCCAGTACTCCCTGCGCCAAGGCCTGGAAGAAACCATAGCCTGGTTCGCCGCGCCGGAAAATCTAAGTCGCTACAAGGCCCACATATACAATGTTTGAGGACGTTGTCGCTTATATCCGCCACCTGTTTCCCGGGCGAGAGTCGATCCCGTTGCATGAGCCGGTGTTTGCCGGGCGGGAGAGGGACTATGTCCTGGCCGCCATCGACTCTACCTTTGTCTCCTCGGTGGGTAAATTTGTCGAGCAATTTGAGCGAATGATGCGAGACTACACCGGGGCGTCGTATGCGGTTGCCACCGTAAACGGCACCTCGGCCCTGCACGCGGCGCTGTTAGTCGCCGGGGTCAGGCCGGGAGACGAGATCATCACCCAGTCACTGACCTTTGTCGCCACCGCCAACGCCATCACCTACTGCGGCGCCCAGCCGTTATTCCTGGATGTCGATCGTGACACACTGGGGCTTTCGCCGGCGGCGCTGGCGGCATTTTTGCGAGAACACACCGAGCAGACGGGAGAGGAATGCCGCAACAAGACAACCGGCAGGCGGATAAGCGCCTGCGTGCCCATGCACAGCTTCGGCCTCCCGTGCAGGATTGCGGAGATCTCCGACCTCTGCCAGGGACATAACCTCATGCTGGTCGAAGATGCGGCGGAATCCCTGGGCAGCACCCGGCACGGACGGCATACCGGCACCTTCGGGCATCTGGGGGTGTACAGCTTCAACGGCAACAAGACGGTGACCTGCGGCGGCGGCGGCGCAATCGTCACGGGCGATGAAAAATTCGCCGCGCATGCCAAGCACCTGACCACCACCGCCAAGAAGCCGCATCCATACCGCTATGAGCATGACGAGGTGGGATTCAACTACCGGATGCCCAATCTCAACGCCGCCCTGGCCTGCGCCCAACTGGAGAACCTGGAACTATTCCTTGCCGCCAAGCGACGTTTGGCAGGACAGTATCAGGAGTTTTTCCGCCATCGGGCAGCGATTTCGTTTGTCGTCGAACCTCCCGAGTGCCGGGCCAATTACTGGCTCAATACGGTACTGCTTGCCGACTCCGCTTCCCGTGATCTTTTCCTTAACGAGGTGTGCGGGGCGGGCATTCAGACCCGCCCCGCCTGGGAGCTACTCAACCGGTTAAAAATTTACCGCCACTGTCAGACCGATTCGCTTGCCAACGCGAATTGGCTGGCGGATCGGATTGTCAATCTCCCGAGCAGCGTCCGGTTATGAAAGAGGAGATTGTTTTGGTCGGGGCGGGCGGCCACTGCCTGGCCTGCATCGACGTGATCGAACAAACGGGCGCGTTCAGGATCGCCGGGCTTATCGATACGCCCCAACGTTTGGGGAATAGGCTTCTGGGCTATCCGACTATCGCCACAGATGCCGATCTCCCTACCCTTGCCGGGAAGGGGCAGGCCTTCCTGGTTACCATCGGCCAGATCAAAAGCGGTCTTAGGCGGCGGGAGATATTCAACTTACTGCTCGGGGCGGGCGGCAAGCTACCGGTTATTGTCTCGCCGTTGGCCTATGTCTCCCGGCACAGCGAGATCGGCAAGGGCACGATCGTCATGCACGGGGCGACAATTAACGCCGGGGCGCAGATTGGTTGCAACTGCATCATCAACTCCCAGGCCCTGGTGGAGCATGGGGCGAAGATTGGCGACCATTGCCATATCGCCACCGGCGCCATCGTCAACGGCGAGGCCAAGGTCGGCGACGGCTCCTTTATCGGCAGCATGGCCATGCTCCGGGAGGGAATCTCCGTAGGGGAACAGACGATTGTCGGGGGCGGGGTGACGGCATTGCGAAACATCCCCCCGCACACGCAGGTAACGCTAGTGGAACCTTATGCGAGCAAAAACCTACATAATCGCTGAGGCCGGAGTTAATCACAACGGCGATCTCGAATTGGCGAAAAAGCTCATTGATGCAGCCGTGGTTGCCGGGGCGGACGCGGTCAAGTTTCAGGCCTTCAAGGCGGATCGCCTCGTGGCGCATGACGCCCCCCTGGCGGAGTACCAAAAGCGGGCGGCCGTCGGAACGGAGGAATCCCAGTACGCGATGCTCAAACGTCTGGAGCTTGATGAGAGTCAATTCCGCCTATTGTATGCGCACTGCCGAGAGCAGGGGATTGACTTTCTCTCCTCGCCTTTCGATCTGGAGGGGGTTGATTTTCTGGCGGCCCTGGGGCTTGAGGTCTTCAAGATCCCCTCGGGGGAGATTACCAATCTGCCCTATCTGCGCAAGATAGGCCGACTGCAGCAAAGCGTGCTTCTTTCCACCGGCATGGCCGACATGGAGGAGGTGCGATTCGCCCTTGACACCCTGATTGAGGCTGGGACGGCAAGGCAGAAGATCACCGTCTTGCAATGCAACACAGAATACCCCACCCCAATGGAAGACGTTAACTTGGAGGCCATGCGGACAATGGCCGAGACCCTTGGGGTGGCGGTCGGATATTCTGATCACACCGAGGGGATAGAGGTGGCGATTGCGGCGGTATCCCTGGGGGCGACGGTGGTGGAGAAACACTTCACCTTGAACAGAAGTCTGCCCGGCCCGGACCATCGGGCCAGCCTTGAGCCTGATGCGCTGCAGGCCATGATCGCCGCAATCCGCAATGTCGAGCAGGCTCTGGGCAACGGGATCAAGATGCCTAGTCGGTCTGAGTTGCCCAACCGTCTGGTGGCGCGCAAGAGTATCGTCGCGGCCCGTGCGATCGAGAAGGGAGAGTTGTTCACCGAAAACAATCTTACCGTCAAACGGCCCGGCACGGGTATTTCCCCCCTGCGTTGGGACGAGGCGCTCGGCAGGGTCGCCTTACGCAACTATGCGGCAAATGAGTTCATCGAGTTGTAGAAGTGGCCATTAAGCTTAAAAAAATCTGCGTGTTCACTGGAACGCGGGCCGACTATGGCCTGCTCAGGCCGCTAATGCGGGAGATTCAGACGCATCCAGCCTTGTCGTTGTTGTTGCTTGTCTCTGGGACGCATCTTTCGCCGGAATTTGGCATGACCGTTCGAGAGATTGAGACTTCAGGATTTGTTGCCGACGAGAAGGTGGAGATACTGCTGAGTTCTGACTCCTCGACAGGCGTATCCAAGTCGATCGGGCTGGGATTGATAGGATTTTCCGAGGCAATGGGGCGGATGAGTCCTGACATGCTTGTGGTGCTGGGCGACAGATATGAGGCCTTGGCTGCGGCGATTTCGGCGATGATCTCCCGAATTCCCATTGCCCATATTCACGGGGGAGAGACCACAACCGGGGTGGTTGATGAGGCGATTCGCCACGCAATCACGAAGATGAGCCACCTGCACTTCACCAGCACCGATGAGTATCGAAGGCGGGTTATCCAGTTGGGAGAAGACCCCGGGCGGGTATTTAACGTCGGCGCCTTGGGCATCGAAAATATCCGTAGCTGCGCGTTGCTTGACCGGCACGCGCTGGAAAAGGAAATCGATTTTCGTCTGGGCGCTAACAGCGCCCTGGTAACCTTTCATCCGGCGACCTTAGAGCCAGACGCGTCAAGAGACCAATTCGCCCAGCTACTTAGCGCCTTGGATCGGCATAATGAGTTGCGGATTATCTTCACCAAGGCCAATGCCGATATGGATGGCAGGGTGATCAATCAGATGATCGACAACTATGTCGCAGTCAATAGCCGTCGGGCAGTGGCCTTCGCCTCGCTGGGACAACTCCGCTACTTGAGCGCCATGCGTGAGGTCAACCTGGTGCTGGGCAACTCCTCAAGCGGCATTATCGAGGCCCCCAGCTTCGGGGTTCCGACCGTCAACATCGGCGAGCGCCAAAAAGGCCGGGTGCGGGCGGCAAGCGTTGTTGATTGCGCCCCAAACGCCGAGGCCATCGCGCAAGCGATCAAAAGATGCCTGGCCCTGGAATTTGCGGCCACGGCTAGACGAACAGTAAATCCCTACGCCAAGGAAGGCACGGCGCGGGCCATTGCCGAGTATCTAGCAGAGGCTTGCCCCGTGCCGTTAAAAAAAGATTTTTACGACCTGCATCCAGACCAAGCAAGGTAACGGGAATCGCCATGTCAGACATCCCCTGGGAAAGGGTATTGGTCTTGCCGATCACCTCCATCATCGAGGCGATGCGTCTCCTTGACGAAACCGCCTTGCAGATCATCATCGTGGTCAGCGATGCGCGGCAACTCCTGGGCACGGTCACCGACGGCGATATCCGGCGGGCAATCCTCAAGGGATCAGACCTGAAGGAACCGATCGATACGGTGATGAATAGACGGCCGACTGCCTTCAAG
>JAJYJA010000019.1 GCA_021789795.1 Deltaproteobacteria bacterium
CTGGCTGACGATCTCGTTGAGATTCATGGTGCCTGTGGCCATCACCAGGGCGATGGCGGTGAGCAGCATGGGGATCTCGTAGGCGATGTTCTGGGAGATCACCCGGGCCGCGGCGATGATGGCGTACTTGTTGGCCGAGCCCCAGGCGCCGATGAGCAGGCCCAGCACGTTAATCGAGGCGAAGGCGAAGATCATCAGCAACCCCAGATCAACGTTTCTGGCCGCCAGGTGCTCGCCGAAGGGGATGGTAACAAAAGACATGACCGCCGGCACCAGAAGCAGGATAGGCGCCACCTTGAACAGCAGGGGATCAACCCCATCCGGCACCAGGAGCTGCTTGGTCATCAACTTCACGCCGTCGGCGAGCGGCTGGAGCAACCCGTAAGGGCCGACCTCCTTGGGTCCGATCCGGCGCTGGATATGCCCCGCCACCTTGCGCTCCACCCAGACCAGATAGGCGGCGTTCAAGGCGGCGAAGGCGATGATCCCCACCAGAAAGACCAGCAGGCGGATGAGTTCGATATTCATGGTCATGGGCGGAGTTAAGTTTGGTTAAATTAACGGTCGATCTCCGGGATAACCAGATCGAGCGTACCCATGAGCGCCAGGGCGTCGGGCAGAATCATCCCCTGGCAGGCCTCGGAGAACAGACTCAGGTTCGAGAAGGTGGGCGACCGGAGCTTCAGGCGATAGGGGGTATTGGTGCCGTCGGAGACGACGCGGATGCCGAACGAACCCCGGGCCGCCTCCACTGCGGCGTAGTAGTCGCCCTTGGCAGGCTTGAGGATCTTGGGGGCCTTGGCGGCCATCACCGGGCCGTCGGGCAGCTTGTCCAGCCCCTGCTCGACGATCCGCAGGCTCTGCTCGATCTCGTCCATGCGCACCATGTAACGGGCCATCGAGTCGCACTCGTGGTAGACCGGGATGTCGAAGTCGAACTCGGGGTACACCGAATACGGCTCGTGCTTCCTGACATCGAAGCAGACGCCCGAGCCGCGCAGCACCGGGCCGGTGGCCCCGTAACGGCGGCACAGCTCCTGGGAGAGGGGGCCGATGTCTTTCAGCCTTTTAATCAGGATGATGTTCTTGGTCACCAGGTCGTGGTACATCGGCATCCGGGAGCGCAGTCGCTTGACGAAGGCCTTGGCGCCGGTGATGAAGTTGTCGTCGATGTCGTTATATACCCCGCCGAAACGGAAGTAGCAGAAGGTCAGCCGGGCCCCGGTGACCGATTCCAAGAGATCGAGGATCTGTTCGCGGTCGTCGAAGGCGTAGAGCAGGGGGGTGAAGCCGCCCAGGTCGAGGACAAAGGCCCCGAACCACAACAGGTGGCTGGCGATACGGTTCAACTCCACGGTGATGCAGCGGATATACTCGGCCCGCTCCGGCACCTCGATGCCCTCGGCCCGCTCCGCCGCCAGGCAGTAGCCGTGGTTGTAGGACAGGGCGCCCAGGTAATCGAGCCGCCCGGTGTTGGGCATGAACTGGGCCCAGGTGCGGTTCTCCCCCATCTTCTCGTGCATCCGGTGGATATAGCCCAACACCGGCTCGGCGTGGACGATGTACTCGCCGTCCATGGTCAGCTTGACCCGCAGCACCCCGTGGGTGGCCGGGTGCTGGGGGCCCAGGTTCAAGACGAAGGTTTCGGCGGTGCGGTCGAGCACGGCGAGCGACTTGTCGGTCACGGGGGCGTTCATGCCTTGAAATCCTTTCGCAGGGGATGATAATCGGCGTCGTCCGGCAGCAGGAAGGGGCTGAGGTCGGGGTGGCCGCTGAACTTGACCCCGAAGAAGTCGTGGGTCTCACGCTCGTGCCAGTTGGCGCCGGAGTAGATGTGGGAGATGGTGGGCACCGCCGGCTGGTCGCGGTCGGTGCGGGCGCGGACCACCACCCGGCACAGCTCGTCCCAGTGGTTGAAGTCGTACACCACCTCGATCTGCCCCTCTTTGGGCCAGTCCACCCCGGTGATCGCCTCCAGGAAAAAGCCCTGGTCGATCAAGGATTGGGCCGCAGCGGGCAACTCGGCGGGCGGCACCTTGATGTCCAGATGAAAGCCCTTTTTCTTGTAGTCCGGGGTGAAGAGCATGGTCTGGGACACCTTCTCCCTGACCTCGGTGGGTTTGGCCGCCTCCTCGCCCTCGGCCGGCTTGGGGGCGGGGATGATCTTCACCACCTCGACCTCCTCGGTCACCGCCAGCGCCGCCAGGGCCTGCCTGATCGCCTCCAGTCTCATCTCAGCCACACTGAACGCGGGGCCAGCGTCTGGACCCGGTCACCTTTTCTTCCAACTCCAAAATACCCTCGATCAAGGCCTCGGGCCGGGGCGGGCAGCCGGGGATATAGACATCCACCGGCAAAAATTTATCCGCCCCCTCGATGATCCCATACTGGCCCTCGAAGGCGAAGGGGCCGCCGGAGATGGCGCAGTTGCCCATGGCGATGACCCATTTCGGCTCCGGCATCTGATCGTAGAGGGTCTTGACCGCCGGGGCCATCTTCTTGGAGATGGTGCCGGCCACGATCATCACGTCACACTGCCGGGGCGAGGGCCTGAAGACCTCGGCCCCGAAACGGGCCAGGTCGAAACGCGAGGCCCCGGCGGCCATCATCTCAATGGCGCAGCAGGCCAGGCCGAAGGTCATGGGCCACAGGGAGTTGGCCCGGCCGATGGCCAGCACCTGATCCAGGGGCGCCAGATGGATTATGGACGGCTGTAGTTCTTTCGTTTCCACTCGAATACTCCCTTGTTCCAGGCATAGACCAGGGCCAGGGCCAGGATGAGGACAAAGAGGACGACCTCGAAGAAGTCGCCCTTGGCGAGCACCTTGTTGTAAGACATGGCCACCGGGAACAGAAAGAGGACGTCCACGTCGAAAGCCAGAAAAATCAGGGCATACAGGTAGTAGATGATCCCGTAGCGGATCCAGGCGTCACCGATGGGCGGCATGCCGCACTCGATTAGCTGGTTGGTCTTCTTGGTGATGTTGCGGGTGCCCCGGGGGGCGAAGAGGGCGGCGATGATGAAGGGGCCGATGGCGAAACCCAAACCACCGAGGAAAAATGCGGCGACGTAGAGCAAATCGAGGGTTGATCGCTGATCCAAAACGCTTCTCCTAACCAAGGTTGTCGAGCGGAGGACTTTCTACGATTTTCCACCGGGCATTGCGCTCCAGTTGCATCCTTGTAAATCAATAAAAACCCGATGTCAAGAAAAATACTGAATGGTTATTCATAATTTTATAGGTAAATATACTCACAAGACAACCACACCATTTAGACAACGAAATCAATAAAATGGCAAAAATTGATGGCGGCAAATGGCTATCATCCCTGCCAACGGAAGCAAAAATATCTTACGCCGTTGCCTGGTCAGGGGAGCTGTGGCTAGAGGTGGCCGCCCCGGTGGGCGAGCCGGTCGAGCAGGCGGGGATGGATGTTGTCGAACCCGCCGTTGGACATGATGGCGATCACGTCGCCAGGGCGGGCGGAACGGGTCAAATCCTCGATGATGGACCCGGTGTCGGGTTGATAGGCGGCCTTAAGCCCGCGCCGGTTGAGGTCAGCGATCAAGCGGGTGGCGGAGAAGCGCGACTCCTCGCTTAGGGCGGCGAGCGGCGGCGGCTCCTTGACGATCACCTCGTCGGCCTGGTCAAAGACCAGCGCGTAGTCCTCCTGAAAGACCCGGCGGCGGCTGGAGTTGGTACGGGGCTCGAAGACCGCCACCAGCCGGCGTCCGGGATAGGCGGCCCGCAGGGCGGCCAGGGTCTCGCGCACCGCGGTGGGGTGATGGGCGAAGTCGTCGATGACCGTAACCCCGTCCACCTCGCCCCGCACCTCCTGCCGCCGCCGGACGCCGGGAAAGCGGGGGAGGTGCCCGGCCAGGTCGGCGACCACGAACCCCAGCCGCTCCAGCACCGCGAGCACCGCCAGGCTGTTTAGGGCGTTGTGGCGGCCCGGCATCCGGGTATGAAAGCGGCCTTGGGGCTGACCATCCTTACAGGCCGAAAACCAGGTGCCGTCTGGACGGATGTCGAGTTCGGCAAGCCTCCAGGTCAGGCCCTGCCCCTCGCCGTAGCCAAGCACCGGGCAGTTGGCCTCCTGGCAGACCTGGACCACCACCGGGTCGTCCAGATTGGCGATGAGCGCCCCGTCCTTGGGCATGATGGCCACCAGACGGCGGAAGGAGGCAATCACCGCCTCCAGGTCGGCATAGATGTCGGCGTGGTCGAACTCGATACTGGTGATGACGGCGATCCGGGGCCGGTAATGAAGAAATTTTGGCCCCTTGTCGAAGAAGGCGGTGTCGTACTCGTCACCCTCCACCACGCAGTACGGCCCCTGTCCCAGACGGAAGTTGCGGCCAAACTCCTGGACGATGCCGCCGATCATGAAGCCGGGGTCGGTGCCCAGATAATGGAGCATGGAGGCCAAGAGCGAGGAGGTGGTGGTCTTGCCGTGGGTGCCGGTCACCACCAGCGAGGTCTTGCCGGCCAGCAGAAAGTGGCCCACCGCCTGGGGCAGGGAGAGATAGGGCAGCCGCAGTTCGGCCAGGGCCTGCGCCTCGGGGTTGGCGCGGGTGATGACGTTGCCCACGATCACCAGGTCGGGCCGCAAGGCCAGGTGTTCCGCCCGGTAGCCGGACAGCACCTCAATGCCGAGGCCGGCCAGAAAATCACTCATCGGCGGATAGACCTGCTGATCCGAGCCGCTGACCAAAAGGCCGCGCGCCTGCAACAGCCCGGCCAGGGCGGCCATGGCGGTGCCGCAGATGCCCATTAGGTGAACGGTGTTGATCTCCGGGGGCAGGCGGTTCAAGGCCGGATCCAGCACGGGGGCAACGGGCAGGCTCACCGTTCCCGCACCGTGGCCTTGATGCCGGCGTAAAGCTCCCGAAAGGTCTCGGTGAAGTTGCCCGGGGTCAGGCGGCCCACCTCGATGAACTTGATCGCCACCTCCTTGGCCGTCTTCAAGATGGCCTCCTCGGAGACGGGTTTTTCCGCGACGGATGGGGATTCTTGGCTCATGGTGCTGATTTTTTGGGGATCATGATGAATTATTTGCAAGGATCTCGCAAGCGGCCTTTGCCGGCCCGAAGAAGGCCAGTTCCAGGTGGCCGGCCAAGGCCCTTGCGGTTAGGAAAAACCGGATGGGCCCTCCCTGGCCGCGACACTACCCCACCGGGGCCTACTCGTCAAGCCCGGAAGCGCCCCTAGGGGCGCCAACCGCGGCCCCGCCACCGCCGGCCCGGCCGACAAAGGAAAAAGGTTGTGTTTGGCCCCCGCATTTGGTATAGATTTCAGTTCAAATTCAACCTGGAGGATTGTCCTTATGGCAACAACCAACCCAACCCCAGAGGCCCAGGCCGCGCCTGGCAGCAATGCCCAAGCGGTAAACGGCAGTCAGTTCGACCACGTCAGCGACACCGCGAGCTTCGCCGAGCTGTTCGGAGAGAGCGAGGCCAGCATGAAGGTCGCCAAGGTCGGCGATGTGGTCACCGGCACGGTGATCGCCGTCAACGGCAACGTCGCCATCGTCGACATCGGCGACAAGTCAGAAAGCGCGGTGCCGCTATCCGAATTCAAAAACGAGGGCGAGACGGTGCCGGTCAAGGTCGGCGACACCTTCGAGGTCTTTGTCGAGAAGCGCGAGGGCGAGGGCGGACTGCGTCTCTCCCGCGAAAAGGCCATCGGCATCAAGGTCTGGGAGGCTATCGCCAAGATCGCCGAGGAAGACGGCATCATCCAGGGGGTGATCGAAAGCCGGGTCAAGGGCGGCCTCTCCGTCGATATCGGGGTGCCGGCCTTCCTGCCCTACTCGCAGATCGACCTGCGCCCGGTCAAGGACCTAGACGCCATGATCGGCCAGACCTACGACTTCAAGGTGCTGAAGTACAACCGCAAGCGCAACAACGTGGTAATCTCCCGCCGGGCCATCCTGGAGGCCGAGCGCAGCAAGCTGCGCAGCTCCATGCGTGAAAGCCTGGTGGAGGGGGCGGTTATCCGGGGCACCATCACCAACATCACCGACTACGGGGTCTTCGTCGATCTGGGTGGGCTGGACGGCCTCTGCCACATCACCGATCTCTCCTGGGGCCGGGTCTCCCATCCCTCCAAGCTGTTTAAGGTCGGCGAGGAGATCGAGGTCAAAATACTTAAATACGACAAGGAGAACGACAAGGTCTCCCTGGGCGTCAAGCAACTCAAGCCCGATCCCTGGTCCACGGTCAAGGATCGCTATCCGGTGGCCAGCAAGACCTTGGGCCGGGTGGTGAGCATCACCGATTACGGCGTCTTCGCCGAGCTGGAGGAAGGGGTAGAGGGTCTGATTCACGTCTCCGAGATGTCCTGGACCAAGAAGTCCAAGCATCCCTCCAAGATGGTCTCCTTGGGCGACAAGGTGGAGGTGGTGGTGCTCAACATCGACGCCGACGCCAAGCGCATCTCCCTGGGCATGAAGCAGTTGCAGCCCAACCCCTGGGACCTGGTGGCCCAGAACTACCCGGTGGGTTCGATCATCGAGGGTAAGATCAAGAACATCACCGACTTCGGCATCTTCATCGGCATCGAGGAGGGCATCGACGGCTTAATCCACGTCTCCGACCTCTCCTGGACCGAGCGGATCAAGCACCCCTCCGAGAAGTACAGCAAGGGCGAGACCATCCAGGCGGTGGTGCTCAAGATCGACCGGGAGAACGAGCGGTTCTCCCTGGGCATCAAGCAGCTGGAGCCCGACCCCTGGCAGGCGGCGATCACCAAGTACCCCATCGGCGGTCTGGTGGAGGGCAAGGTCACCAACGTCACCGATTTCGGCATCTTCGTCGAGGTGGAGGAGGGCATCGAGGGCCTGGTGCACGTCTCCGAGATCAGCCAGGAAAAGATCAACAGCCCGGTGGGCCTCTACAAGGTGGGCAGCAGCATCCAAACCAGGGTGATCAACGTCTCGGCCAAGGATCGCAAGATCGGCCTGTCGATCAAGGCGTTGACAGACACAGAGGAAAATATCCTGGAGGAGTACCAGAAAAAACAGTCCTCACCCTCCACCATCGGCGACCTGCTAAGCGCCAAGCAGGAGGAGATGGCGGCCCAGCAGAAGGCTGGCCAGTAACCCCTTCCCTGGGCAAACCGGCGCCAGCCGGCCCGGTTGCCCAGGACTATTTTTTGCCAACATGACAAGAGGGCTATTCCGCCACGAGCATCCCGTCATCTTCGGACTGATTGTCCTGGGGGCGATGGCGATGGTCTTCTGGGCCGGGATGGCCCTCTTTGTTTTGCGCCTGGTGCGGCCCGAGGCCAAGGAGCTCTTCAACCAGGGCCAAGGCATCGGGGTGGTGGAACTCAAGGGGGCCATCATGTCCCCCGGGCAGACCCTCAAGGAACTGGCCGCATTCCGGGAGGACAAGGACATCAAGGCGGTGGTGGTCCGCATCGACAGCCCCGGGGGGGCGGTGGGCGCGGCCCAGGAGATCTATCAAGACATCCAGCGCACCGCCAAGGTCAAGCCGGTGGTCGCCTCCATGTCCTCGGTGGCCGCCTCGGGCGGATATTACGCCGCCCTGGGGGCGAACGAGATCTTCGCCAACCCCGGCACCCTCACCGGTAGCATCGGGGTGATCATCCAGTTCGCCAACCTGGAGAAGCTGTTGGACAAGGTCGGCTACCAGCCCGAGGTGGTCAAGAGCGGCGAGAACAAGGACCTAGGCTCCTTCGCCCGACCCATGACCCCCGCCGAGATGGCCCTGATGCAGGCCGTGGTGGACAACGTCCACGAGCAGTTCATCAAGGCGGTGGCCGACAACCGGCACCTGGCGCTGGCAGTGGTGCGCCCCCTGGCGGACGGACGGGTGTTCACCGGCAGTCAGGCCCAGGAGGCGGGCCTGATCGACCACCTGGGAAACTTCACCTCGGCGGTGGACGAGGCCATGCGCCTGGCCGGACTCAAGGGGAAGCGGCCCCATCTAGTCTATCCGCAGGAAAAAAATTTCTCCCTGTTGTCGCTCCTGGGCGGCGACCGGGCCCAGGGCGCCATCGACCTCCTGCTCCCCGGCCCGCCCACCCTGATGTACCAGTGGCGGCCCACGGCCCAATAAATCCCCGCCCGGCCAAGGTGCGGGCTAGCCCAGACCAAAAAAGGATGGTTGCCCCTATGTTGAAGGGTGAACTGATAGAACGGATATGCGGCGAGATAGACGGACTGGGCAAGAAAGACGCCTCTCAGGCCGTTGACCTGCTTCTGGCCACCATCGCCGAGGGCCTTACCGCCGGACGCCGGATTGAGATCCGGGGTTTTGGCTCCCTGGGGGTCAGACGCCGCCGGCCCAAGGTGGCCAAGAACCCCAAAACCGGCGCCATGATGGACATCCCCGCCCGGACGAGCGTTCACTTCACCATGAGCAAGTCGCTAAAACAGCCGTTGATCAAAAAGCGCTAGACTCACCAACCGCCCTTAGACGGCCAGGAATTGACTGATGTCCCCCTTGCCCGGGCGGAGGATCTCGGGCTGGTCGCCCACCAGGGAAACGACGCTGGAAGGCTGGGGATAGACCGGCCCGCCGTCGATCACCATGTCCACCCGCCCGCCCAGGGCCGCCTCGATGGCGAAGGCCTCGGCCAGGGGCAGATCGCCCTCCTCCAGGGAGGCGGAGGTGGTGAGGATGGGGTTGCCCAGGGCCTCGGTCAGGGCCTGGCAAATCCGGTTGTCCGGCACCCTGAGGCCCACGGTCTTCTGCTTGCTGGTCATGATCTTGGGCACGATCTTCATGGTCGGCAGCACGAAGGTGTAGGGGCCGGGCAGATTCTTGCGCATCAGCCGGTAAGCCAGGTTGGAGATGTGGCAGTAGGTGCTCACATCCCTAAGACTGCCGCACATGAAGCTGAAGGGTTTGTCGGTGGGCCGACGTTTCAACTGGTGAATGCGCTTCACCGCCTTCTGGTTGAAGATGTCGCAGCCGATGCCGTACACGGTGTCGGTCGGATAGCAGATAACCGCCCCGTGCCGAAGCGCCTCCGCCACCTGGGCGATCAGACGGGGCTGAGGGTTAATGGGATTGATGACCAGCAATTTAGGCAAACGCGTAAGTCTCCGTCTATCCGACCAGGGAGTCGGTCTCCAAGTGGCCCCCAATAAACTCCGAACCGGCCAGAAACTCAATAACCTCTTTCAATTCCCGACGGAAATAATTTACAATACCACCGTCACCGCCCCGGCCAACGGACGCCCTTGCCCCTCAAGGCCAGGTGTCGTCCGCCCCGGCTGACAGCTGAAAGGCCATTAACCCCGTCCCCGCCGACCTGGCCGCGACAATCCTTAGCCAGAGGAGTGAAAGCCCCATGCACGACAAGCTCATTGAAGACGCCTACACCTTTGACGATCTGCTCCTCCTGCCTCAGGCCTCCGAGGTCCTGCCCTCCGAGGTCGATCTCTCCACCCGGCTCACCAACGGCATCCGCCTCAACATCCCCCTAATCAGCGCCGCCATGGACACCGTCACCGAGCACCGCACCGCCATCGTCATGGCCCGGGAGGGAGGAATCGGCATCATCCACAAGAACATGTCCATCGAGGCCCAGGTGCGGGAGGTGCAGCGGGTCAAGAAATCGGAGTCGGGGATGATCGTCGATCCGGTGACCACCGGCGAGGACAGCACCGTGGCCGAGGTCAAGTTCATCATGGACCAGTACCGGATCTCCGGGGTGCCGGTAACCCGCGGCCCCAAACTGGTGGGCATCGTCACCAACCGCGACCTGCGCTTCGTCTCCGACCCCGACCTCAAGGTCAAGGAGGTGATGACCAGCAGCAACCTGGTGACCGCAAGGCCCGGCATCTCCCTTGAACAGTCCAAGGCCCTGCTCCACGAGCACCGGATCGAAAAATTGCTGGTGATCGATGACCAGGGCAACCTGACCGGACTGATCACCACCAAGGACCTGGAAAAGATCAAGCGCTACCCCAACGCCGCCAAGGACGAGATGGGCCGCCTGCTGGTGGGGGCGGCGGTGGGGGTGAGCAACTGCCTGGCCAGCACCGAACAGCTGCTCAAGGCCGGGGTGGACGTGATCGTCCTCGACTCGGCCCACGGCCACTCGCAGAACATCATCAACGCCTTAAAAGACTTAAAGGCCGCCTTCCCCCACCTGCCGGTGATCGCCGGCAACGTCGCCACCCCGGAGGCGGTGGAGGCCCTGGCCCTGGCCGGGGCCGACTGCGTCAAGGTGGGGGTCGGGCCCGGCTCCATCTGCACCACCCGGATCGTGGCCGGGGTGGGAGTGCCCCAGATGACCGCCATCCACAACTGCGCCCAGGCGGCGGCGCGGTACGGCCTCCCGGTAATCGCCGACGGCGGCATCAAGTATTCCGGCGAGCTGACCAAGGCCATCGGCATCGGGGCCAGCTCGATCATGATCGGCTCCCTGTTCGCCGGCACCGACGAGACCCCGGGTGAAACCTTCCTCTACCAGGGTCGCACCTACAAGGGCTACCGGGGCATGGGCTCCCTGGGGGCGATGCGACAGGGCTCGAGCGACCGCTACTTCCAGGATGGGGTGGACAGCCCCTCAAAGCTGGTACCGGAGGGCATCGAGGGCAAGGTGCCTTACCGGGGCCCCATCTCCGAGACCATCTACCAGCTCTTAGGCGGCCTGCGCTCCGGCATGGGCTACGTCGGGGCCCGTAACATCGAGGAACTGCGGCAGAAGGCCCGGTTCGTGCGGATCACCTCGGCCGGACTAAAGGAGAGCCACGTCCACGACGTGATCATCACCAAGGAGGCCCCCAACTACCGGCTGGGCTAGTTTACCTCCGGCGGACGGACCTTGTCCCCTAGGTTCTTATGCCCCTTGCGATGCCAAACGGCATCATAAACCCTAACCTGTTTTCCCCATACCATGACCACCCACAGCGAAAAGATCCTGATCCTCGACTTCGGCTCCCAGACCACCCAGCTCATCGCCCGCCGCATCCGGGAGCAGAAGGTGTACTGCGAGATCCACCCCTACAAGCTGCCCCTGATGGCGATCAAGGCCTTAAGGCCCAGCGGCATCGTGCTCTCCGGCGGCCCCAAGAGCGTTTACGACCAAGACGCCCCGATGAGCGACCCCGGCATATTCGAGCTGGGCATCCCGGTGCTGGGCATCTGCTACGGGGCGCAACTGATGACCGTCCAGTTCGGGGGCCGGGTGGAAAAGGCGGTTAAACGCGAGTTCGGCAAGGCCTACCTGGACATCGTCGATCCCGTCGGCATCTTCGCCGGCCTGGAGGCTGGCCACCCCGAGTACCAGGTGTGGATGAGCCACGGCGACCGCGTCGAGGAGCTGCCCGCCGACTTCGTGGTCACCGCCCGGAGCGCCCACTCGCCCCAAGCCGCCATCCGGCACCGGGAACGGCCCTTCGTGGGGGTGCAGTTCCATCCCGAGGTGGCCCACACCCTGATCGGCAACGACATCCTGCGCAACTTCATCTTCGGCATGTGCCGCTGCCAGCCCCAGTGGACCATGCAGTCCTTTGTCGATGCCACGGTGGCGGCGGTGCGGGCCAAGGTGGGCGCGGGCCGGGTGATCTGCGCCCTAAGCGGCGGGGTGGATTCCTCGGTGGTCGCGGCCCTCATCCACCGGGCCATCGGCGACCAGTTGACCTGCATCTACGTGGACAACGGCCTGATGCGCTCCGGCGAGACCGAGAGCGTGCTCAGATTCTTCCGGGAGAAATCCGGCTTAAACGTGGTGCATGTCGATGCCCGGGACTATTTCCTGCGCGAGCTTACCGGGATCAGCGACCCGGAGGTCAAGCGCAAGCGCATCGGCCACGGCTTCATCAAGATCTTCGAGGAGGAGGCCAAGAAGTTCGGGGACGCCAAGTTCCTGGCCCAGGGCACCCTGTACCCCGATGTCATCGAGAGCGTCTCCTTTGTAGGCGACACGGTGATCAAGTCGCACCACAACGTCGGCGGCCTGCCGGAGCTGATGAAGCTCGACCTGATCGAGCCCCTGCGGGAGCTGTTCAAGGACGAGGTGCGCAACGTCGGCCTGGAGCTCGGACTGCCAGAGGAGGCCATCTACCGGCAACCCTTCCCGGGGCCGGGGCTGGCCATCCGGGTCTTGGGCGAGATCACCGCGGCCCGGCTCGCCATCCTGCGCCAGGCGGACGTGATCGTGCTCGAGGAGATGAAGCGGGCCGGCTTCTACCGTAAGACCTGGCAGTCCTTCGCCGTCCTCCTGCCCATCCAGACGGTGGGGGTGATGGGCGACGAGCGCACCTACGAACACGTCATCGCCCTGCGCTGCGTGGACAGCATCGACGCCATGACCGCCGACTGGTCGCGCCTGCCCTACGAGCTCCTGGGCCTCCTCTCCAACCGGATCATCAACGAGGTGCGGGGGGTGAACCGGGTGGTGTACGACATCTCCTCCAAGCCGCCCAGCACCATCGAGTGGGAGTGACCAAGGCCATGAGCGACCACGACGCCCCCTTCGCCGGCAGCACGGTACAAAATCTCGTCCAGGCGCAACATCTGCTGGCCAACATCTCCCTGATCATCAAGCTGTTAAACGACAAGGAGGCCAAGCTTGCCGACAGCCTGGCCGAGATCCTCGACCTGCTGCTCGATTACATCGGGGTGGAACAGGGGTCGATCATGGTCCAGGAGCACAAGGAGCTGGTGGTCGCCGCCGCCACCCGGCCCGAGCTGATCGGCAAACGCCAGCCCCTGACCGGGGCCTCGGTGGCCGCCTGGGTGGCCCGCACCGGCAAGCCGATCTTCATCCCCGACATCTCCCAGGACGACCGCTTCCAGGTCAGAAGCGGGGTCTACAAGAAAAATGCCGTCCTCTCCGCCCCCATCATCCAGAACGGCAAGCTCCTGGGGGTGATCAACGCCACCGACAAGGGCGGCGACAAGGACCTGCTCAAGGAGGATGTCGCCTATCTCCTGGATTTCAGCAGCCTGATCATCGCCATCCTGGTGCAGAGGCAGATGCAACGGGAGTTGCAGCGCCAACGCAACATCTTGAAAAAAAGAAATCAGGAGCTCAGGCGCCAGGAGGCCCTGCGGGACGAGCTCTACCGGATGCTGATCCACGACTTGAAGGCCCCCTTAGCCGAGGTGGTGGCCAACCTGGACATCCTCTCCTACTCCATAGGCGGCGAGCAACGGGAATTCCTGGAGGCGGCCCAGATGGGCTGCGAACGGACGGTGAGCATGATCAGCAACCTGATTGCCACCAGCAAGATCGAGGACGGCAAGCTGAAACCCTCCCTGGAATCGACCGCCGTCCCAGGACTGATGCACGAGGCGCTAAGCGCCATCTCCGGCCTGGCCCGCAGCAAGGGGATCGAACTGCGACTGACCCTGGATCCCGAGCTGCCGCCCATCTATATGGACCGGGTGCTCATCCTGCGTACCTTGCAAAATCTTTTGACCAACGCCCTGGGACACTCGCCAGGCGGCAGGATTATCACCGCCGGCAGCCGGTTGCTGCCCCCCGGCTCCCAGATCGAGTTCTCGGTAAGCGATCAGGGGGCGGGCATCCCCGAGCACCAACGCCAGGGCATCTTCGAGAAGTACTCCCGGCTCTCCGACCGTCAGGACGCCCTGGTCGGCACCGGGCTGGGGCTTTATTTCTGCAAACTGGCGGTGGAGCTGCACCGGGGGACAATCGGCGTGGACACCCCGCCCGAGGGTCAGGGCTCACGCTTCCACTTCACCCTACCCGTCCGGTAAGCCACGATATGACCAATATTGACCCCCGACAGATGAATTTCCTGATCGTCGACGACATGGACACCATGCGGCGTTCCATCCGGGCGATGCTGAAGTTGATCGCCTTTGGCAAGGAGTACTACGAGGCGGGCAACGGCAAGGAGGCCTGGGCGATGCTCAACGCCGGCCAGTCGGAGATCGACTTCATCATCTCCGACTGGCACATGCCCAAGACCAACGGCACCGAGCTCTTGAACCTGGTGCGCTCCTCCAGAAAATTCCGGGACATCCCCTTTCTGATGATCACCGCCGAGGCCAACCAGAGCATCGTCGCCGAGGCGGCGGAAAACGAGGTGGACGCCTACCTCACCAAGCCCTTTGTCACCGCCACCCTGGAGTTGAAGATCAACGAGCTGCTAAACCAGGTGAAAAATCCCAGCCCCTTGGCCCAACTGCTTCGCAAGGCCGACGAGTACAGCGAACAGAACCTGCTCGACGAGGCCATCGAATGCGCCACCCTGGCGGTTAAGGGCGCCCCCCGCTCCTCCCGGCCGCTACGCGAACTGGGCCGCCTGCTCCTGAAGAAGGGTTCCCTGGATCAGGCCCTGCGCTGTTTCCTTAGGGCCACGGAGATCAACCGCCTGGACCTGCCCTCCTACCAGTACGCCGGGCAGATCGCCCTGAAGAAGGGGGATTCCGAGAAGGCCCTGGCCTATTTCTCCAAGGCCCTGGAGCTAAGCCCGCGCAACGCCGACCGGGCCTTCAAGGTGGCGGATCTGCTGCTCGAACGTCAGAAGCTCGCCGAGGCGGAAAAGATCTTCAAGACCATGCTGCGCCACAACGCCGACGACCTGGAACTGACCGCCGAGGTGGCGGACCGCTGCCTGCGGCACGGGCTAAACGACCTGGCCGCCAAGACCTACCGCCTGGTGCTCAACGCCGCCCCCGACCGCCATTTCCTGGCCAAGAACCTGGGCCAGGCCCTCCAGCGCTCGGGAAGCGCCCGGGAGGCGATCGAGGTGCTGGAGCGGGCGGCCCAGAAATTCCCCAACGATATCGAATTACTGCTTTCACTATCCCAGGCCTATCTTGACCTCGGTTTGCCGACCAGGGCCGATCAGTGGGCGACCAGGGTGCGGAAGCTAGACCCGCAGAATCAGGCGGCCAAGGCGATCATCGACCGCTGCCTGTAAATCGGGAACGAGGGTAGGCTTGCCAATGGAAACCGGCTCCATCCTGCTCGCCATCAGGCCCCTGCACTACCAGGGCCAACAACTGCTCAAGGATGCCTGGAGCCCGTTCTTCACCGGTCTGTGCGAGACCCTGCGCCAGAACGGCTTCGAGGAGGACGACAGCGGCGAGACCTTGCTGCTCTTCACCTTCCCTCACCCCTACGCCGCGATCACCGCTGTCGTCAACCGTCTGCGCGCCGCCCGCCAGGCCCTGCGCGACCAACTGCGCGACCAACCCTTCCCCTTGCAGATCATCGTCCACCTGAATCAGGGCGAAGGCAAGAACATCTCCTACCGCAACCCTGACGCCGGGCTGTGGGAGATGCTCCCGCTGGAGACCATTCAGGTAACCAAGGCCCTGAGGGCGGTGTGGGATGGCCTGATGGCCCAACGGGCCTTGCCGCCCCACGCCCTGGAAAACGAAGACGGCGGCCTGTTCTCCCTCAAGATGGCGCATGACGACGACCTGTCGGTGGAGGCGCTCCTCCCCAGCCGGGAGTTGCCCGTCCAGGGCCCGGAGCCCCCCTGCTTTTACTGCGGGATGCGGCGGCACCGGCCCGGGCAGTGCCCAAGCAAACTCCTGCTCATGGAGCATAACGGCCTGGCGGCAGCCGGCTATCTGCCCCTGGCCCAGTTGCGGTCCGTGCACGCCAAGGTATTCTCCCGACCGGAGTCCATCACCGGCCTGCTGGCGGCGGGCGGCGAACCCGCCCAGGTGCGTAAGGACCCAGGGCTCATGGTCTTAACGGCCTTCTTCGACTTAAACCGGGTCTATCAGCTCCGCTTCCTGTGGAATATCGGTTTCTCGCGGTACAGCAAATGGCAATCGGTGGTGGTGCCCCAGTCGGCAGCGGCGGACAACAAGAACCTGCAACTGGGGCTCGACTGTCTGCGGGTCGGCAAATATGGCCCGGCAGAGGAATTCTTCGGCCAGGAGTATCACTCCAAATCGAGCAAGAAGTTCGCCGCCGCCATCGGCCTAGCCCTGGCAGCCCTGGAGCAGCAGGGCCTGGCGGCGATGCGGAGCTACCTCGAGGTCGCCAAGACCATGGCCTCACAACCCAAGGAGCGCATCTACATCGATCTCCTCCTGACCAGATTTTACGACCTGGCGGGCGAGACCTGGAAGAGCCGGGATATTATCAAGAACACCGTCACCTACCAGGAGGACTGCCCCGCGGCCATCTACCGCAAGCTGCAACTGGAGGCCAAGGGCAGCTTCACCGCCGAGGCCTCGCAACTGCTGCGGACCCTGCTTCTCGACCACCGGGCCTTCTTTATCGCCGCCCTAATCGACCCGACGCTGACGCCGATCTCCGGCAAGGTCGAAGACCTGCTGGTCAGCCAGTTCGAGGGCTTCATGAGCAGCGCCCAGGGCCTGCTCGCCCAGGCCAGCCAGGAGATCGCGGCCCTCAAGCTGTGGTTCCCCGTCCGGGAGCCGGAACTTGAGGCCCACAGCGCCACCCTGGAAAAACTAACCCAGCGTCTGGCCCGCCAGAGTTACTTTGACGCCATCGACGTGGAGCACAAGACCAAGTCGCTCTTAAACGCCAGCCGCCAGCTCAAGGAGCGCAAGCTAAACGAGCTCTACGACCAGATTGCCAGGGCCAAAAAGCAGGTGGCCGAAGGTCTCTGCTTCTGGCTGGACTACCGCTACCAGTTGTTTTTCAGGGATTACTCACGGCGTCTGCTCCCCCTGGAAAAAGACACCCAGGAGGCCCTGAACCTGGCCAAGGCCAACGAGGGCGGCTCCTACCTCAAGGCGGTGGAACTGCTCGCCCGCGCCGACCAGACCTTAAAGGCCCTGACCGGCAGGCGGGAACAGATGCAGTGGGTGGCGCTGCTCCTGGACAGCAGTATCAGCTTCGCGAAAAAGCTGGCCATCCTGGAACTGGCCGGGGCGCTGCTCGCCGTCAGTCTGGCGGCGGGGCTATCCAAGGTGGCAGGCGAGGCCGGCGGGGAGTTGGGCAAGCTGGTCAGCGACCCTCTGTTCCAGAAAAAGGCCCTGCTGTTTACCGGCTTGGTGTTGGCGCCGCTCCTCGCCCTCTCCTGGACGGCGGCCGAGCAGAGGCAAGACGCCTGATCCCCGGCGTCCAACCCTCCTCCCCGGCCCCATGCCCACCACGGATCTAAGAAACCATACCCTGCCGGAGCTGACCGAGTTCTTGTCCGCAATCGGTCTGCCCGCTAGCCGGGCCGGGCAGGTCTTCAACTGGTTATGGCGACCCGGCAACCACGATTTCGCCCACTTCTCCGGGCTAAACCGCGACCTGCGGGAATTACTGCCAAGACACGCCACCCTAAGCCATCTGCGCGCCGACCGACAGGAGACCTCCAAGGATGGCACGGTCAAATTTTGCTTCCGGCTGGCGGACGGGGCGATGGTCGAGAGCGTGCTCATCCCCGGCCCCCGCCGCCGCACCCTGTGCCTCTCCTCCCAGGCGGGCT
Source organism: Deltaproteobacteria bacterium (assembly GCA_021789795.1). Classification (GTDB taxonomy): domain Bacteria; phylum Desulfobacterota; class Desulfobulbia; order Desulfobulbales; family VMSU01; genus VMSU01. The sequence continues at coordinate 17,371 of JAJYJA010000019.1, forward strand.
GCGCCATGGGCTGCCGCTTCTGCCTAACCGGCGGCATGGGGCTCGTTCGCAACCTGTACCCCGCCGAGATCGCGGGCCAGGTGCTGGCGGTCATGGAACACCTGGTGGCCCAGGGCGAATCACCCACCCGGCCCCGGGAGCTGATCAACAACCTGGTATTCATGGGCATGGGTGAGCCGCTGGCCAACTTCGACCACCTGCGCGCCGCCCTCGCCATCCTAATGGCCCCCCAGGGCCTGGAGTTCACCGAACGTCGGATCACCGTCTCCACCTGCGGCCTGGCGCCCCGCATCCGGCAACTGAAGACCACGGCCCCGGTCAATCTGGCCCTCTCCCTGCACGCCGCCGACGACCAGACCCGCAGCCGGTTGATGCCGGTGAACGGCGCCTATCCCATCGCCGAGCTGCTCGCCGCCTGCCGGGACTACCCCCGGAGGCCGGGGCAGGTGATCCTGATCGAGTATATCCTGTTTGCCGGCATCAACGATGCGCCCGAGCACGCCCGGCGGCTGGCGGAGATCCTGTCCGGCCTTCCCTGCCGGATCAACCTCATGCCCTTCAACGAGTCCGAGGCCCTGCCCTTCCGCCGGCCAGACCGGCCGATAGTCGAGGCCTTTCAAGCCATCCTTCGCCAAGCGGGATTCATGGCCCTGATCCGCAACAGCCGCGGGGCGGACATCCAGGCCGCCTGCGGCCAGCTTGCCTCCCGCCCACCGCCGAGAGCAGGGGCCACATTTTTGCCGGAACCGGACTAGAGGTCTTGCAATTTGTAGCCTAGGTGGACTATATAAATGTCCAGGTACGGCCTCCAAAATTCACCACCCTAACCCCCAGCGGAGAACCAAGGCATGGTCAAGATCGGCAGAAACGAACAGTGCCCGTGCGGCAGCGGCAAGAAGTACAAAAAGTGCTGTCTGCCCCAGCAGCAGGACAGACAAAACGCCATCTTGCAGCCCCGGCCAATCACCGTCGTCTCCGAGATAGCCAGCCTGCAAGCGGCGGCCATGAACCGTCAGGAGATCTTCAAGTCTATCGGGGTGTTCATCTTCTTCTCCACCCGCGAGGGGGACGCCTGGCTTTTGGAGCTGAGCGACATGGACGCGGTGCAGGTGGCCAAGGCCGGGGAGCGTATCGAGGTGGAGATCAACGAGTCGCCGGAGACCATCGAGGTCAACTGGCCGTATCAGTTCATGATCAAGGACAAGGTGTTCATCACCACCGCCTACCTGGACAAGGCGGTCAAGGACTATCCCGGCTACCCCACCGCCGCCATCAGCGCCGCGATTCGCAAGCTGCAAGGCCGCTTCTCAAGCGACCTCCTGGACCAGATCCACGTCGATGAGCAGGCCGCCGCTTAAGTAAGGCGGCCGGGAACACTCCGCCCGCCGCCTAATCTTCTCTCCTCACCGCCCGTTGTCCTCCCTGAAATCGGCCGCCAACTCCTCCATTTCCCCCTGCATCGCCTCCCACTTGGGGTACAGCCTTTCCAGTCGTCCGGAAAGCCGACGGTGCTCCAGGCCCTGATCGGCAAAGGCCTCCTGATCGCTGTAAAGGGCAGGGTCAATCAAGGCCGCCTCCAGGGCCGATTTTTGCCGCTCCAGGCCGGCGATCTCCGACTCCAAATCACGTAGCGCCTGCCGCAAGGGGCCGAGCCGACGGTTGCGCTCCTCGCGCAGCTTGGCCTTGGCCTGCCGGGCCTCCTTGCCGGACTGGCGCGCCGTAGCGCCGACGCCCGCCGACCGTTCCTGCCCCGAGTCCCCGGCCTCCCTCTTGCCCGACGCCGCCGGGCCGCGGCCGCCCGTCGCCTCTCGACTTACCTTCTCCAGATAATAGGACAGGTTGCCATCGTACATCGTTACCCGGCCATCCTTGATCTCCAGCACCTTATTGACAAAGGCGTCCAGAAAGCAGCGGTTGTGGGAGACCACCAGGATGGAGCCGTCGTACTGGGCCATCGCCTCTTGCAGAATCTCCTGAGACATCATGTCCAGGTGATTGGTGGGCTCGTCCATGATCAGGAGGTTGGCGGGGGTGGCGATCATCTTGGCCAGCGCCAGCCGGCTCTTCTCGCCTCCGGAAAGCACCATCACCTTCTTGTCCACCTCGTCGCCCCGAAAAAGAAAGGCGCCCAAAAGCGAGCGGATGCCGGTCACCGTATGCCCGGAATCCGCCATCTCCAGGGTTTGCAAGACGGTGAGTTGGGGGGCCAATTCCTTGGCCTGGTGCTGGCCGAAATAGGAGAGCTTGACGTTGTGGCCGAACCTGATCTCGCCGGCGTCCGGCCGGTGCAGGCCGACGAGCAATCTCACCAGGGTAGATTTACCGGCGCCGTTTACCCCCACGATCGCCAGCTTGTCGCCCCGGTTGACCTCGATATTCACCCCCTTGAGCACCGGCCGGCCGTCAAAGGACTTGCTCAACTCCTTGACCAGCACCACCAGGCGTCCGCTGGGGGCCGAAGGCGGGAAACGGAAGTTGATCGCCTGCTCCCCATCCTCCACCTCGATGCGCTCCATCTTGCCCAACTGCCGCAAGCGGCTCTGCACCTGCTTGGCCTTGGTGGACTTGGCCCGGAAGCGGGTGACGAAGCGCATGGTCTGCTGGATCTGGGCCTGCTGATTGGCGTAGGCGGCTAGATGCACCTGCTGGCGGATCGCCTTGTCCTCGACGTAGTAGGAGTAGTTGCCCTTGTAAACCGTGAGCCGGCCCAGACTCAGCTCCCAGGTGCTGGTGGTCAGGTTGTCTAGAAAGGCGCGGTCGTGAGAGATGATGACCAGGGCTCCCCGGTAAGCTTGTAAAAAGGCTTCGAGCCAGGTGAGCGACTCGATGTCCAGGTGGTTGGTGGGCTCGTCCAGGAAGAGGAAACTGGGGCTTGAAAGCAGGAGTTTGGCCAGCATCAGCCGCATCTGCCAGCCGCCGGAAAATTCGTTGCAGTCCTTCTCCTGATCTGCCTTGGAAAAGCCTAAGCCAGTCAGCACCTTGTCAATCCGGGCGTCGATGTGGAAGATGTCCGAGCTGTCCAGCTGTTGCTGAAGCTCTCCCTGTTGCTCCAGAAGCTCGGCAAAGAGGGGCGAGTTGGGTTCCTCGTGACCCAAGGCCTGGTTGATGTGCTCCAACTCCGCCTGCATGACCAGCAGATGATCGAAGGCGCCCCTAGCCTCCTGGTAAAGGGTGCGACCCGGCGGGAAGGGATCGATCTCCTGAGGCAGATAGCCTATTGTCGCCTGCCTGGAGCGTGAGATGACCCCGAAGTCGGTCTCGATCTCGCCCACCATCATCTTAAGCAGGGTCGATTTGCCGGTGCCGTTCACCCCCACCAACCCCACCCGGTCGGCCCGGTTGAGACGCACGGAGATGTCCTTGAAGAGATGCTTGTTGCCGTGTTGCAGGGATAGGTTGTTGACCTGGAGCATAAATTTTGACTTGAGGAATTTAGGGGCTAAGCCGCAGGAGGTTCAAGGCGGATTCAAAATGGCATCGCCTGCAAAGCAATGGGGCACTGGAAGAAAAATCCCAGTGCCCCACAAGGAACAGGCTGGCGGCAGAAACAATCTATCCGCCTATCAACCTACAGTTAGAACACGCCCTTGACCTTGCCGGTGTTGACGTCAACGTCGATGCGGCGATAGGCCGGGTCAGAGGCGGTGCCCGGCATCAGGCTGATGGCCCCGGCCACCGGCACCACGAAGCCCGCGCCCTTGTAGGTGAGGATATCGCGGATGGGCAGAGTCCAGTCCTTGGGCACCCCCTTTTTGGCCGGATCGTGGGATAGAGAGAGGTGGGTCTTAACCATGCAGGTGCCCATCTCCTTAAGATCCGGGTCACTCTCCATCCGCTTCAATTTCTCCTGGGCCTCGGCGGTATAACTGACCCCCTCGGCGCCATAGACCTCCTTGGCAATCAGCTCGATCCGCTTGGAAAGCGGGGTGTCAAGGTCATAGAGGAACTTGAAGTCGTTGGGCTCGTTGCAGGCGTCGATGACCGCGTCGGCGAACTCAAGCGCGCCCTCGCCGCCCTTCTCCCAATGCCGGGAGAGGGCCACCCGGGCGCCGGCGGCCTCGCACAGACGGCGCACCGCCTTGATCTCATTGTCGGTGTCGGTGTAGAAGGCGTTGATGCAGACCACCGGGTTGATACCCGCCTTCTTGACCGTCTTGATGTGGTGCAGGAGGTTGACGCAACCTTTCTCCACCCAGCCGACGTTCTCGCTCTTGTACTCCGCCGGCATGGGCTTGCCCGGCACCGGGATGGGGGCGCCGCCGTGGCACTTAAGCGCCCGGATGGTGGCCACCACCACCGCGCAGTTGGGCTTGTTGCCGCTGAAGCGGCACTTGAGGTTCCAGAACTTCTCAAAACCGATGTCAGCGCCGAAGCCGGATTCGGTGACGTTGTAGTCGGCGACCTTAAGCGCCACCCGGTCGGCAATGACCGAGCTTTGCCCAATAGCTATGTTGGCGAACGGCCCGGCATGGACGATGACCGGCTGGCCTTCCAGGGTCTGCATCAGGTTGGGGTTGATGGCCTCGACCATCCAGGCGGTCATGGCCCCGGCCACGTCTAGATCCTCGGTGGTAATCGGGCGGTCGTTCTTGTCGTAGGCGACCACGATCTTGCCCATCCGGCGGCGCATGTCGGCCAAGTCATTAGCGATAGCCAGGATAGCCATGACCTCGGAGGAAACAGCGATGGCAAACTTGGACTGCATGGTGTAGCCGTCCATCTTTCCCCCCAGCCCGATGGTGATGTTACGCAGGGCCTGGGCACAAAAGTCGATAATCCAACCCATCTCCACCTTCTTGGGGTGGATGTCCAAACGCTTTAACTTGCGCTTGGCAAGCTGCTCATCGGTGTAGTTCGACTCATGCTGCATCCTGGAGGTAAGCGCCACCATGGCCAGGTTGTGGGCGTTCATGATGGCGTTGATGTCGCCGGTCAAGCCTAACGAAAACGGGGTGAGCGGGATGCACTGGGCCAGCCCCCCGCCGGCGGCGGAGCCCTTGACGTTCATGGTGGGGCCGCCGGAAGGCTGGCGGATGGCGCCGACCACACTCTTCTGGCGCTTGCCCAGGCCCTGGACCAGGCCCATGCAGCAGGTGGACTTGCCCTCGCCCA
>JAJYJA010000189.1 GCA_021789795.1 Deltaproteobacteria bacterium
GGTCGCTGCTCGCGCCCTGGTCCAACAGGGAGGCGATTGCTCCCCACAAGCAATCGACGCTGCAACTGTCTAACCGGACCAGGCTACCAACACATAACTGCAACAGAATTCTGGAGAACACCCATGAAAGATATCAAACCGGCCATTCGCCTCCTTATCGTCTTCACCTTCCTCTGCGGCGGCCTCTATCCCGCCGTGGTCACCGCCCTGGCCCAGGCCGTCTTCCCGCGCCAGGCGGCTGGCAGTCTGCTGGCCGACGCTGGCGGCCGCCCCCTGGGCTCGGCCCTCATTGGCCAAAACTTTGCAGGGAAGCGCTATTTCTGGCCCCGGCCCTCGGCAACGAGTCCCTTCCCCTATAACCCATTGGCCTCCGGCGGTTCCAATCTCGGCCCTACTAATCCCGCCCTTTTTAAGCAGGTGGAGGAGCGGATAGAGACCTTGCGGGGGCAGGGTGCGGCGCGACCGTTCCCGGCCGATATGGTGCTGGCCTCGGCCAGCGGCCTTGACCCCCATATCAGCCCGGAATCGGCCATGTTGCAGGTGTCACGGGTGGCCCAGGCCAGGGGCCTGGAGGTCAAAAAACTGGCCCGGCTGGTCGACGCCCAGGTGGAGGGGCGGGTACTGGGCTTCCTGGGGGAGCCACGGGTCAATGTCCTGCGCCTCAATCTGGCCTTAGACCGCCTCGCCGCTCCCTAACCTCTGGGCGAGACAGCCATGAACAAACCTAGCGATAACGAAGAGCGGCCCTCGCCCGAGGCCCTGCTGAAGCTGGCCCAGGCCGAGGAGGCCGAGGCCGAGAGGGGCAAGCTCAAAATTTTTCTGGGCTATGCCGCCGGGGTCGGCAAGACCTACGCCATGCTGGCGGTGGCCCAACAACGCCACCGGGAGGGCCGGGGCGTGGTGGCGGCCTATGTTGAGTCCCACGGCCGGGCGGAGACCGATGCCCTGCTCGAAGGGCTTGAGGTCATGCCCAAGGCCATGATCGACTACCAGGGGGTGCGACTGGCAGAACTCGACATCGACGCCGTCCTGGCCCGCAAGCCCGAGATCGCCCTGGTGGACGAACTGGCCCACAGCAACGCCCCCGGGTGCCGGCACGAAAAGCGCTGGCAGGACGTGGTCGAGCTGTTGAACGCCGGCATCGATGTCTATACCACGGTCAATGTCCAGCACTTCGAGAGCGCCAACGACCTGGTGGCCCAGATCACCGGGGTGGTGGTGCGGGAGACGGTGCCGGACACCATCCTCGATCTGGCGGCCGAGATCAGGCTGGTCGATATCCCGCCCGACGAACTCCTGGAGCGCCTGGCCGACGGCAAGGTCTATATGCCGGCCCAGGCCGGCCAGGCCCTGGAAAAATTTTTCCAGCCCGGCAACCTGATTGCCCTGCGCGAGCTATCCATGCGCCGGGCGGCCGCCCGGGTGGACGGCCAGATGCGGGCCTACATGGACACCCGCTCCATCTCCGGGCCCTGGCCAGTGGCGGAGCGGCTCCTGGTCTGCATCAGCGGCAGTCCGTTCAGTGAAAAACTCTTGCGCACCACCCGGCGCTTGGCCGAGGAGATGAAGGCCTCCTGGCACGCGGTATATATCGAGACCCCGGACAACACCGGGCATGTCCAGGAGAACCGCGAACGAATCTGGCGCGACCTGCGGCTGGCCGAAAGCATGGGCGCCCAGGTGGCAACCGTTACCGCCACCTCGGTGCCCAAGGCGACCATCGATTACGCCGTCCGCCACCACGTAACCAAGATCGTGGTGGGCAAGCCGGCCAAGTCCCGCTGGCGCGAGCTGCTCCGGCCCCCCATCGTCGACCAGATCATCCGCTTAAGTGGCCCCATCGATGTCTACGTGGTGAGCATGGCGCCCGGCGAACGGCGGCGGGCCATGCCGGCCCGGGTCAAGAAGCCCGTTCCCTGGTCGGCGCATCTCTCGGCCTTGGCCATGGTCAGCGGCGCGACGCTGATCTGTGAGCTGGTGCGAATGCTCCTCAGCCCGCCTAACATGGTGATGATCTATCTGTTGGCCGTGGTTCTGGCAGCGGTTCGCCTGGGGCGCTCGGCCGCCATCCTCGCCGCCTGTCTCGGGGTGCTGGCCTTCGACTTCTTCTTCGTGCCGCCCCTCTTGACCTTTGCCGTGGCCGACACCGAATACCTCGTCACCTTTGCCAGCTTTCTGGTGGTGGCGGTGGTGATCAGCACCCTGGTGGCTACCGGACGGGAACGGGCCGATATCATGCGGGCCCGCGAGGTGCAGACGGCAAGTCTCTACTATCTGTCACGGGACCTGGCAGTGGCGGCCGACACGGTGGCCATCATGAAGGCGGTGATCCGCAACATCAAGGAGAGCGTCAACGCCGACCTCGCGGTCTTCCTCTCCGAGGGCGAGCAACTGGAGGTGATGGCGGCCGACGATTGCGTCCACCTGGACGTCAAGGAACAGGCGGTGGCCGACTGGGCCTTCCGTAATCGGCAGGCCGCCGGCCGGGGCACCGGCACCCTGAGTTCGGCGGAGTTTCTCTACCTGCCCCTGCAAACCGCGGTCAACACCCTGGGGGTGCTGGCCATAAAGCTGGAGAACGAGGAGGATTTCAGTTCCCGGCAGCACCGCCTGCTGCTCGACGCCTTTGCCAGTCAGACGGCCATGGCCCTGGAACGGGTGCGGTTTTCCCGGCAGGCGGAGCAGGCCCAGATCCTGCAAGCCAGGGAAAATCTGGAACGGGCGTTGTTGAACTCCATCTCCCACGACCTGCGAACGCCACTTGCCACCATCAGCGCTATCCTGTCCAGTTTCCGGGGCGAGGGCGAGCTGCTGATGGGGGATGCCGCCCGACGGGAACTCCTGGCCACCGCCAGCGGCGAGGCCGAGCGCTTAAACCGCTTTGTCGGCAATCTCCTGGACATGACCCGTCTGGAGGCCGGGGCCATGAGCCTGAAGATCGAGGACTGCGACATCCAAGACCTGGTGGGCTGCGCCCTCACCGCCCTGGAGCACCGCCTGGGCGGCCGCAAGGTGGAGGTGGGTATGCCCCAGCCTTCGCCCATCGCAGCCCTGGACATGGGGTTGATGACCCAGGTGCTGGTCAACCTCTTGGACAACAGCCTGAAATACTCGCCGCCCAACAGTCCCATTACCATCAACGTCCAGAGCGACGAGAATTGGCTGCGCCTAGAGTTGCTCGACCAGGGGCCGGGGGTGGCGCCGCATGACCTCAAGCGCATCTTCGATAAATTCTACCGCATCCCGATACCGGAGGGTGCCGGCGGCACCGGCCTCGGACTGTCCATCTGCAAGGGGGTGGTGGAGGCCCACCACGGTCGCATCCGGGCCGAAAACCGCCCCGGCGGCGGATTAAAGATCACCATCAAGTTGCCGTTGCACCAGACGGCGAAGGAGGGAAAGGCGCATGTCGCCCGAGTGGAACAAGGATAACCCACCTCGCATCCTGGTGGTGGACGACGAGCGGGCCATCCAGCGTTTCCTGGAGACGGTGCTGGCGGGCAGCGGCTTTAGCGTGCAGGTGGCGGAGAATGGCCGTCTGGGGTTGGCGGCGGTGGCGGCGGCCCGCCCCGATCTCATCCTGCTCGATCTGGGACTGCCCGATATGGATGGGGTGGAGGTGATCAGGCGGCTGCGGGAGTGGTCGGCGACCCCGGTCATCGTGCTCTCGGTACGGGAGCGGGAGGACGACAAGGTGGGGGCCTTGGATGCCGGGGCCGATGACTACCTGACCAAACCCTTCGGCATCCCGGAGCTCCTGGCCCGTATCCGGGCGGCCTTGCGGCGGGCGTTGCCCCAGCCCGAGGAGCCGGTGCTGACCATCGGCGACTTGCAGATCGATCTGGGGCGTCGGCTGGTGTCGGTGCGGGGCGATGATCTTCAGCTCACCCCCACCGAATACGACCTGCTGCGCCTGCTGGCCGGACATGCCGGCAAGGTCATGACCCACCGTCAGATACTCAAACAGATCTGGGGCAGCGGCCACTTGGATCAGCCCCACGTCCTGCGGGTCAACATCAGCAACCTGCGCCACAAGATCGAGGACGATCCCTCCCGACCCTACTATATCTTGACCGAGGCCGGGGTTGGCTACCGTTTCCGGGCGGCATGAGGCCGTCTGCGGCAAGCAGCATTGATGGCGTCGCAAAAAGGCCGATCTACCGCGTTGCGTGGCGGTTTGGCTCGTTCGGCATACCATCTGTATGGCCTCACTCGCCAAACACACCCCGCGCCTTGTATATCGGCCCTTTTGCTTAGCCATCGGCTGCCTTTTTGCGAGACCATCAGCATTGATGAAAAACAAAACCATCACGGCCCGGCGTCAATGCCCCCGCCCGAGGCCTCCCGCAGTTCGTAGAGGGTCTCGTCACGGTGCGGCCTGGCCCTTGACCCCCGTTTTGCCTTGCTGGCCTTAAGCGAGAAGGGTTCCTCGCCCTCCAGGATGTCGCCCATCTCCTGTTCGATGGCCTCCGGGTCCTCGCCCGACTCCAGGCGGTGGAGCGCCTCCTCCA
>JAJYJA010000190.1 GCA_021789795.1 Deltaproteobacteria bacterium
TGTGCCGTTTGACAAACACCTCGGCGTACTTGGGCACCCGGCTGGCGTCGCTCCGTACCGCCAGGCGCTTCTCCCGCAGGGAGTCCAGGGCCCGGACCACGGTGGTCTCGTCGTAATCGACCACCGGGTCACGGTTGGACTTCTGGTTGCAGGCGGCGGTCAGGGCGGCGAGCGACAGGGGATAGTACTCCGGGGTGGTCATATCCTTCTCGATCAACGCCCCCAGCACCCGGGCCTCGATATCGTCTAGGATGAAATCCATCGTCCCGCCTCCGTCCGTCCCCTGGCCTCGCCCGTCAGCTTACGCCTGGCCGCCGATCCGGCCTCAATCCAAAAAGGCAATGTCCACCGGGGGCCGCAGGGTGGCGCAGGTGGACAGGGCCTGATGCACCTTATGCCGCTTGAACTCCTCGATCAGCGCCTGATCGGCGGGCCGCCCCTGATCGTAATTCATCAGGGCCTGCTGGGTCAGGTTGTAGTCGAAACGGGGCGCCCACTTGCGGGAGCCCAGCCGGGCGGTGGTCGAGCAGTTGTCCACCATGAAGGCGACCCCCTTGTGGTGCATGTAGGGGTTTAATGAATCCACCGCCTCGATCACCGACTCGTTGCACACCTCGCTTAGGCAGTGCCCCTTCTCGATCAGCAGGTCGATCTGGGCCATCATGGTGGCGCAGTACATCCCGGCGGTGAAGGGATCGATCTCCTCCCCCGCCCCGCCGGCCCTGGCGGCCCGCACCTTCTCGCCCACCTGCCACATCCGGGTGCCGTCGATCTTGCCCATCGGGTAGCTCTTAAAACGCTGGCCGGCCATAATCACGGAACGGATCTCGTTGCAGGAGGAGACCTCGTCGTAGATCTCGGTCAGAATGTCCTTGGCCGGGCCGTAGGAGTGGCTGTAGATCCGCTCGAAGATCTTCTTCCCCTCCTCGCCCAGTTGCTCGTAAACCGCCAGGATGCCCTGGTGGGAGATGGTCTTGCTGATCGGGCCGGTGACGTTCTCCACCGAGGCGGTGAAGGCGGCCTCCTCCTTCATCCCCTGCTCCAGGACGTAACGCCGGTACAGGGTCTCGACGATGCCGTGCACCGCCCCCAGCAGGATGCCGCGCTCGCCGAAGATGTCGCTGCAGAACTCGTTGCGCAGGGTGGTCTTGAAGATGTAGGGGGCGCCGATGGCCACCGCCCAACCCAGGGCCAGGTCAGTGGCCCGACCGTCGATGTCCTGCTCCACCGCGAAGCTGCTGTTGATGCCGGCGCCGTTGACGCTCTTGCCCTGGACGTAGAGCCGACGCACCGATGGCCCCATGCCCTTGGGGCAGACACCCACCACGTTGATGTTCTTGGGGAAGGACTTGCCGATACTCTGGAGGTATCCCAGCAGAAAACCGTGGGAAAGGCCGAGGGTGGCGCCGTCCGGCAGGGCGTCGAAGATCGACTGGTAGTTCTCGGCCTGGGCCGCGTCGGAGATCAGGAGGATGACCATGTCCGAGGATTTGATCACCCCGTACATCTCGCCCAGGGTGCCGTCCGCCTCGGTGAAACCCGCCTCCCGGGCGTGGGCCAGGGAGGAGCTACCGGCCCGCAGACCGACCGCGACCTTGACCCCGGTGCCGGCCAGCGACTCCTTTAGATTCTGGGCCTGGGCCGGGCCCTGCGAGCCCCAGCCGATCACCCCGATCTGCTTGATGCCGGCGAAGGCCTTGGGGAGCAGGTGAAAGCGATCCCGGCCCCCGCGGACGATCTGCTCCTTGGTGCCGGCTAAGGTAATGATTTCGGTGTCAAAAACCTTGGATGTAAATTCAGACATTTTTTCCTCCTCGACAGAAAAAAAAATCTCCCAAGGCGGGAGATTTTCACGGCGCGTTACGTCTTCCGGCCCCGGAAGACTTGGCAGAATTACCGATTGAGGGCGAGCGACAGACCCTTGCCGGCCTTGAACTTGGCGACCTTCTTGGCCGGGATGGCCAGGGTCTTGCCGTTGCTGGGATTACGCCCGGTGCGGGCGGCGCGCTCGGCGATGGCAAAGGTTCCAAACCCGGTCAGGGAGACGGAGTCTCCCTTGTCCAAGGTGGTGGTGATCGTCTCGATCAAGGCCTGCAAGGCCCGGCTGGCGTCCGCCTTGGTGATCCCGGCCTGCTCGGCAATCGCTGCTACTAGTTCGGTCTTAGTCATAGTCCCTCGTAATTAAGGTAAAGGTTGGTATTCCCCAGCGGCCATCGCCCCTGGCCGCCCCATCGGCGCTCCCACCATAAAATGGCCTATTATTAACCCTACCGGGCCAAGGGTTGCAAGCCTAAAATGGCGGCACGAGGAAAAAATCCCCCGCCATGGCCAAGGCCGGCCTCGTGTTCAGAGCCCCCGGAAATCGCCGAGCCGCAGGTCGTAACGGCGAATGATTTTTTGCAGGGCGGCCCGGGTGAGGCCAGACAACTCCGCGGCCCGGGAGACATTACCCCTGGTCGTCCGCAGCAGACGGTTGAAGTATTGCCGGGAAAACTGCTCGACCACCGACTCCTTGGCGGCTCGGTAAAGGCCGGGAGGCCCCTCCTCGGGACGGGACTCGGCCCCCGGTCCGCTGGCGGCCGCTATCGGGCCACCCAGGCTCAAGAAATGCTCGGGGCCGATCACCTCCTCGCCTGAGAACAAGACCGCCCGCCGCACCACGTTTTGCAGCTCGCGGACGTTTCCCGGCCAGGGCCGACGGGCGAGGCAGTCCAAGGCCGCGCCCGACAGCCGCCTGGGGGTCAGGTTCTGCTCGTCGCAGGCCATCTTCAAGAAGTGGTTGGCGAGCAGGGGCAGGTCCTCGCCGATCTCCTTAAGGGCCGGGGTCCAGATGGTGACCACGTTTAACCGGTAGAACAAGTCGCTCCTAAACGAGCCCTCGGCGATCTTCCGCTCCAGGTCCTGGTTGGTGGCCGCCACCACCCGCACGTCCACCTTGCGGGTCTTCCCGGAGCCCAGGCGCCGGATCTCGCCCTCCTGGAGCACCCGCAGGAGCTTGGTCTGGACGCTTAACGGGATGTCGCCGATCTCATCCAGGCAGATAACCCCGCCGTCCGCCTCCTCGAACAGCCCGGCATGGCTGGTTTCCGCCCCGGTGAAGGCCCCCTTGGCGTGGCCGAACAGCTCGCTCTCCAGCAGGTGCTCGGGGATGGCCGGGCAGTTGATCATCACCAGCGGCGCCTCCTTGCGCCGGCTCAAGGCGTGAATGGCCTTGGCGGTAAGCTCCTTGCCGGTGCCCGACTCGCCGCGCACCAACACCGTGTAATCGGTACGGGCCACCGCCTGGATGTAGCCGTAAAAGCGGCGCATCGGCTCCGACTGGCCCACAAAGTTGGCAAAGTTAACCCGGTCCGAAAAACGCCGCTTCAGACTGATGTTCTCCCGGATCAGCTGGCTGCGCTCAAGGGCGATCGGCACCAGCCGGCAGATGGCCTCGCAGTCGAACGGCTTGCAGATGAAGTCGAAGGCCCCGTGCTTGACCGCCTCCACCGCCGCCTGGACGCTACCGAAGGCGCTCACCACCACCACCGAGACGGCGGGGTCGATCTTCTTGATCCGCGCCAGAAGCTCCATGCCGTCCATGCCTGGCATCTTGAGATCGGTGAACACCATGTCCACCGGCTCCGCCTTGATCCGAGCCAGGGCCTGCTGGGGCTCGATCTCCGCCCGCACGGCCAGGTCCGGAAACTCGGCGGCCAACATCCGCCTTAATCCATCGGCCAGCTCCGGCTCGTCGTCAACGACAAGTATTGAGTGTTTGCTCATGACTGGGAGGTGCATTTGTCCTGCCCTGGCCGCCTAGTCCCGATTGACTTGACGCTTGACAGGCCCCGGCAAAGTTGATATGTGTTCTGACCTGACCGGCGTCTGAATCCCAGCCGGCAGCGGTCACCGCTCATCAGTTTCAGGATTAAAAAGCCGGCGTAGCTCAGTGGTAGAGCAACTGATTCGTAATCAGTAGGTCGCGGGTTCGACTCCCATCGCCGGCTCCAGTAGTACTAAGGGTTTCGAGGTTTTCTTCGAGACCCTTTTTTTATGCCTCACTGCTTACAAATGCTTACACTCCTGCGCCATCCCCCCTCCGCGCTTTTCAATCAATCCGGTTGACATTGATTCCAGCTTACACCATAAAGCGTAACCGCATCAGATATTTGATAGTTAGTTTCCATCCGGAAACGACAACGGATTGATATTTATACAAAAAAGCATTTATTTCACTGTAATTTTTCGTTTCTTTGTGTTAGATTCATATCCCAACAGGTTGTCATTATTGATTAATTCTTGTTTGGGATTTAAACCATGCGCCGAAAACATAACCCGCAACTGAGCTTGTTCTCCACCATGGGACGCAACCAAATCGCCAAGGAGCTGCAAAAAATTTCCGACGTACTCGATGCCACACCCAATGTGCTGGATCAGGCCTATCAGGATCTGTTGCGCTCCGCTCGTCCAACCACAGGCCGTGAAGGGATGA
>JAJYJA010000191.1 GCA_021789795.1 Deltaproteobacteria bacterium
TGGTGGCCACGGTCAGCGGCCGCCCCTCGCCTTGGCCGGCCAGATGGCCGAACACGTCGGTGAGTGCCGGGCAGACGGTGATGAGGGCCAAGGCCTGGCCCCGGTCCTGGTGGCAACGGACGCCGTGTCCCTGTCGCCAATGGGCGACCAGTTCCTCCACCAGCCGTCGCTGCTCGGCAAAGGGGGTGACGACGAAAAAGTTACGCGCCCCGTAAGTCTTGCCGGCCCGGGCCAAGTCGTGGAGGTCGAGATTGGTGACCGCCGAGCCGATGACCTCCCGCCGCCGGTCGCAGACCGGATAGTGGATCAGGGCCAGATCTAACCGCAACGACCGCTGACCGGCCAAGCGGGCCTCACCTGCGGACATCTACGCCCGCCGTAGCCAGCAGCGCCAGCTCCCTCTCGGTGAAGACGGCCCGGCCCAGAAGATCGGGCCGGCGGCGCTTAGTACGCCGCACCGACTCGACAAACCGCCACTCGGCGATGGCCTGATGATCCCCGGAGAGCAACACCTCCGGCACCCCCTCCCCTTCGAAATCCTGGGGCCTGGTGTACTGGGGATACTTGAGCAACCCCCGGCTGAAGGTATCACAGGCCGCCGAATCGGCACAACCCAGCACCCCGGGTAGCAGCCTGGTAGTCGAGTCGATAATCACCAACGCCGCCAGCTCGCCGCCGGTCAGGATATAATCACCCAGGGAGATCTCATCGTCAAGGTGCCGTTCCACCCGGGCGTCGATGCCCTCGTAGCGGCCACACACCAAGACGATATGCTCCTTGGCGGCCAGCTCGCGGGCCACCTCCTGGGTGTACAAGCGCCCCTGGGGGGTGACGAAAACCACATGCCCGCCCGCTCTGATTTCCTCCACCCGCCGCAAGGCCCGCGCCAACGGTTCGGGCTTCATCACCATGCCCTCGCCGCCGCCAAAGGGACGGTCGTCGGTAACCGCGTGCCGGCCGCTGGCAAACTCCCGGATATTGTGCAGGAAGATCTCCACCGCCCCGCTGGCCAGGGCCCGCCGGATGATGCCTTCCTCCAGCGGCGAGGTCAGGAGGTTCGGGAAGATGGTCAGGACATCAAAGCGCATCGTCGGGCTGATTGATCTCCAAAAGCCCCTCCCAGGGAGAGATCACCAATACCCCCTGCTCGGCATCCTGCCGAACCAACAGCTCCCGCACCATCGGAATCAGATACTCCCGGCCTTGCCCCTTGACCACCATCACATCGTGGCCGCCGGTGGCAATCAGGGCCTGTACGGTGCCCAACTCCTGGCCCCGGTCGGTAAGCACCTTCAGCCCCAACACCTCGTGCCAGTAAAATTCATCCTCCGCCAGGGGTGGCATCTGGCTACGCCCGACCGATACCTCCTGGCCGACCTGGGCCTCAGCCGCCCCCCGCTCGGCAATTCCCTGCAAGGCGAGGATAACAAACCGGCCCTGTAAACGCCGGCTCCGCACCTCAAAAGGCATTCCGCCCACCAAGACTTCGTTTAGGGAGGAAAAGACCTCCGGTGCCCCGGAGTAAACCGCGACCTTCAACTCTCCCCGCAGTCCCTGGGCCTTGACCACCTTACCCAAGGCCAACATCTGGTTCTCCGGCTTAAGCCCGTATGGCGTCACCCGCGCCCTCCCCGGTGAACGTTCGCCCGGCCTGGCGCCTTATTAAGGATCGGCCAGGGTTAGCGGGCTCTATTCCGCGATTTCCAGTTTAGCCTTCTTGCCTTGCCGGGCAGCGGCTACGGACAGCAGAGTGCGTATCGCCTTGGCGGTCCGGCCCTGCCTGCCGATAACCTTGCCCAGGTCCTCCCTCGCCACCCGCAACTCCTCGACCAGCACGCCCTCGCTCTCCGTCTCGCCAACCGTCACCTGCTCCGGCCGGTCAACCAGCGCTTCAGCAAGAAAGCGAATCAACTCCCGCACGGCGCCGCTCAGTCGGCAACCGCCTTGCCCACGCCTCTGGCAATCAGACTCCTGACCGTGGTGGTCGGCTCGGCGCCTTGATCAATCCAGCCCTGCAACTTATCCTGCTGGATATTCAATTCGTTTGGTTCGGTCATCGGGTTATAGGTGCCGACAATATCCAAGAACTTGCCATCACGACGCGCCTCGGAGTTCTGCACCACGATCCGATAATAAGGTTGCTTCTTACGTCCGAAACGGCTCAATCTGATTCTAACAGCCATTACTTTCAATCCTCGCTAGATTTTGATTAACCTACTAATTATCTTCTAACACCCTTCATCTTCTTACGTTTCTTGTTGCCGAAATTCATGCCACCGCCCGGAGCACCTCCAAACAAAGGCCCGCGCATCTTGTTCATCATGGTCAGCATGTCGTTGTAATTCTTGATTACCCGGTTGACATCCTGGACGGTGGTGCCGCTGCCGGCGGCGATCCGCTGCCGACGGCTGGAGTTGATGATGTCGTGCCGACGCCGCTCGTTCTGGGTCATGGAGTTGATGATCGCCTCGACCCGAACCAGTTCCTTCTCGTCCGGCTTGGGCATGTTCTTCATCTGCTTGAACTTGTTTAGGCCCGGGATCATGCCCATAATCTGCTCCAGGCTGCCCATCTTCTTGATCTGCTGAATCTGATCGCGAAAATCCTCCAGGGTGAAGGTGTTGCGCTTAAGCTTCTTGGCCAGGGCCTCCGCCTGCTGCTGGTCGACGACCGCCTCCGCCTTTTCGATCAGGGAGAGGACATCGCCCATACCCAGGATCCGAGAGGCCAGCCGATCGGGATGGAAGACCTCCAGCCCATCCAGGTCCTCACCGGTGCCGACAAACTTTATGGGGCAGGAGGTGACCTTTTTGATCGACAGGGCCGCGCCACCCCGGGCGTCGCCCTCCATCTTGGAGAGGATGATCCCGGTGAGCGCCAACTCCTGATGGAATTTCTCCGCTACCGACACCGCATCCTGCCCGGTCATGGCGTCGGCGACCAAAAGGATCTCGGCTGGAGACACCGCCTGCTTGATCCGGCCCAGCTCAGCCATCAACTCCTGGTCGACATGCAGTCTCCCGGCGGTATCGATGATGACTGTATCGTAATAGTTATGCTTGGCCGCCAGACAGGCCGCCCGGCAGATGTCCACCGGATCGCTGCTGGCCTCCGAGGGGTGCACCGGCACCTCGATGGCCTGCCCCAACACCATTAATTGCTTGATGGCGGCGGGGCGATAGACATCGGCGGGAACCAGATAAGGCCGCCGGCCCTTCTTCTTGAGCTGCTTGGCGAGCTTGGCGGAGGTGGTGGTCTTGCCCGAGCCCTGCAAGCCGACGATCAACAGCACCGCCGGCGAACCGCCAGACAAGCGCAACTCGGAAGTGGTGCCTCCGAGCAGGTCGATCAGCGACTCATGCACCACCTTAATCACCTGCTGGCCAGGCGAGAGGCTCATGAGAACCTCCTGGCCCACGGCCCGCTCGCTGACCGAGGCGATGAACTCCTTAACCACCGAGAAGTTCACGTCCGCCTCCAGCAGGGCGGTGCGCACCTCGCGCAGGGCATCCTGGATATTGCCCGCGGTCAGACTGCCCTGACCGCGCAACTTCTTAAAGACCCCTTCCAGACGTTCGGATAACGACTCAAACATAGTTTGGCATGTCGGCCAGATTAAACCAGAAGGGCCTCATGGCCCAAGGAAAACCAGATGACAAGAAATCTGATTTTTTACAATAGATAGAGGGCGGTTGTCAATAGCCAAGGGCAGTAAGCGGGCAAAAAAAAAGGTTCCTTGCCTTGGGCAAGGAACCTTGGAGATAAATTCGGCGGCGACCTACTCTCCCGCCAAGTCACCCTGGCAGTACCATCGGCGCTGAAGAGCTTAACTTCCGTGTTCGGAATGGGAACGGGTGTGACCTCTTCGCTATGACCACCGAAAAAACTTGTCGCTTACTATAACTACCACTTCCACCTGCATGAATGGCGGTTGGGCTATGCCCTAACCCCTCGCCGCAGGCCTTAATTCCCGATAATCAAACAGCATAGTCTAGTTCACTTAAAGAGTACCTTCTCAAGTCCCGCATCTTAAACTAAATATAAAAAAGTTATGGCCAAGCCGCACGGCTGATTAGTACCAGTTAGCTCCATGCATTACTGCACTTCCACACCTGGCCTATCCACGTCGTAGTCTTCGACGAGCCTTCAGGTGGCTTACACCACGGGATATCTTATCTTAGGGTAGGCTTCCCGCTTAGATGCTTTCAGCGGTTATCCCTGCCGAACTTAGCTACCCTGCTATGCCTCTGGCGAGACAACAGGAACACCAGCGGTTCGTTCATCCCGGTCCTCTCGTACTAGGGACAAATCCCTGCAAATATCCTACGCCCGCAACAGATAAGGACCAAACTGTCTCACGACGTTTTAAACCCAGCTCACGTACCGCTTTAATTGGCGAACAGCCAAACCCTTGGGACCTGCTCCAGCCCCAGGATGCGATGAGCCGACATCGAGGTGCCAA
>JAJYJA010000192.1 GCA_021789795.1 Deltaproteobacteria bacterium
GAGCGGCTGCGTTTGGCCGGGTTGCTGGCCGAGGGCCAGGCGTTGTCGGAGCTGATGCCCTCGCCGGGCCTAAGCCCGGTGGCGTATCTGCGCCAGTTGGGGATATTGGACGGCGACACCCTCTGCGTCCACCTGGTGCACCTGACCGTTCAAGACCTGGGACTCCTGGCCGCAAGCGGGGCCAGGGCCTGTCTGTGTCCGGGCAGCAACCGTCACCTGGGGGTGGGCCGGGCCCCGGCGCCCGAGCTGTTGCGGCACCATATCTTACCTGGCCTGGGCACCGATAGCCTGGCCAGCAACGAACAACTCGATATCTGGCGCGAGATGGCGATCCTGCAAGCCGATCATCCGGGGCTCAAGCCCGAGCTGATCTTCCGCATGGCCACCCTGGGCGGGGCGCGGGCGCTAAAGGTAAGCCAGCGGCTGGGGGCCGTTGCCCCCGGCCTGGAGGCCAAGCTCCTAGCGGTGCCCTTTACCGGCCGCGAGGAGGAGATCTTTTCCTTCCTGGTCAACGGCGGCCAGGCGGTGGCGCCGCAATGGTTAGAGGTGGACTGATGGTCGAGGCTGGCCCGGTGCGGATCGGCATGGTTAACTTCATCAACACCGCCGCCCTCTACGAGGTGTGGAAGGAGTCGGTGCGCCGGGACGACTGGCGGGTGGTGGAGGCGGCGCCCGCCGAGCTGAACCGGATGCTTAGGCGCGGGGAACTGGATCTCGGTTTCGTCTCCTCCTTCGAGTACGCCGAGAGCCCGGATCGCTACCGCCTGCTCTCCGGGCTCTCGATCAGCGCTACCGGCCCGGTGGGCAGTGTCTTTCTGTTCTCCCACCTGCCGCCCGGCGAGCTGGAGGGGCAGGGGCTGGTGTTGAGCGGTCAGTCCAAGACCTCCAACGGCCTCATCAAGGTGATCTTGGAGGATTTTTACCAGGTGCGGCCCTGCTATCGCCCGCCGGGGGCCGGAGACGACGCCTGCCCGGCGCGGCTGGCCATCGGCGACCAGGCCCTGCGTCTCAGGCGGGCGGGGGGATTTCCGCATGTCCTCGACCTGGGAGAGGTCTGGCAGCGCCAGACCGGCTTGCCCTTTGTCTTTGCGGTGTGGGCGGCGCGGGAGGATTTCTGCCGCGAGCGGCCGGGGCAACTGGCGGCCATGCACCGGGAGCTGGTCCGCTGCGCCCGTCAGGGCCGGGAACGGCTGCCTGAGATCAGTCGCATGGTGGCGCCCCGGGTGCCCATGCCGGAGTCCGACTGCCTGGAGTACCTGCAAGGCATCGCCCTGGACTTAGGCCCGGAGCGGATCGCGGGGCTGGAGCTTTTCTACCGGCATCTGATCCGCCGGGGCGAGGCGAGCCCCCAGGCCCTGCCAATCAAGATCGAGCCCTTGGCGTCAGATCCTTAACACCCGTTCCCGCCGGGGACACCGGCGGCGCGAGCTAATCATGCCCACTCCCGAAGAGAAAAAGACCTTTGTCCGGCGGAAATTTTCCTCCATCAGCCAGAGTTACGACCTGATCAACTCCCTGGTCAGCTTCCGGGTCGATCGCTACTGGCGCTGGGTGACCACCCGCGAGCTGCGGGCCTTCCCCGACGGCCCGGTGCTCGACCTCTGCGCCGGCACCCTGCCCCTGTCCCTGGAGCTGACCCGGCAGGCAAAAGGCCGGAGGGTGCTGGCCATCGACTTCTGCGAGGACATGCTGCGGGCCGGGGTGGCCAATCTGCCCCAGGACGGACGCCGGGGCCGGATCACGCCGGTGTGCGGCGACGGCGAGGAGATCCCGGCCCAAGACAACAGCTTCTGGGGTTGCACCGTGGCCTTTGGGGTGCGGAACCTCTCCCGGGTGGAACGGGGTCTGTCCGAGATGCGCCGGGTGCTTAAACCGGGCGGCAAGCTCCTGATCCTCGAATTCTCCCGCCCGGACAACTTGCTGGTCAAGCCGCTCTACTTCTTCTACCTAAATACCATCCTGCCGGCGGTGGCCGGGCTGGTCTCCGGCGACAAGGAGGCCTACCAGTACCTGGCAAGCTCGATCGCCCAGTTCTACGAGCCGGGGGCATTGCTTGCCATGATGCGGGAGGCGGGGTTCGCCAGGGCCTACTGCCGGCGGCTCACCTTCGGGATTGTCACTATCTATGTGGGGGTTAAATGAAGAGGATAATACTGGCGATCACCGGGGCCAGCGGGTCGATCTACGCGGTGAAATTCCTGGAACTGATGACGGGGATGGGGGTTGAGGTCGAGGGCTTGATCTCCAAATCCGGAGAACAGGTGCTGGCCCTGGAGACGGGGTTGACCCCGGAGCGGCTGCCGGGCTGCCGCTGGTTTCCGGTGGACGACTTCACCGCCCCCATGGCCAGCGGCTCCCACCTTCACCACGGCATGGTGGTCTTGCCCTGCACCATGGGCACCCTGGCCGCCATCGCCAACGGCCACTCCGCCAACCTGATCCACCGGGCCGCGGACGTAACCTTGAAGGAACGCCGGCCCCTGGTGCTGGCGGCGCGGGAGACGCCCCTAAACCGGGTGCACTTGAAGAATATGCTCCGCGCCGACCAAGCCGGGGCGATCATCTGCCCCCCCATGCCCGCCTTTTACCACCGGCCCCAGGACATCGCGGAGCTGGCCTGCGATTTCGCGGCCCGCGTCGCCTCGCTGCTGGGCCTCGATCCCCCCGCTATGCGGCGCTGGCAGGGGCTGCCGGGCCAGGAGGGCTGGTCGTGTTGAGGAAGGTTGCCGAGCTGTTGGAGATGATCAAGTTCAAGCATACGGTCTTCGCCCTGCCCTTCGCCCTGATGGGCGCCTTTCTGGCGGCGGGGGGGCCGCCAGGCGTCGGCACCTTTCTCTGGGTGGTGCTGGCCATGGCCGGGGCCAGGACCTGCGCCATGGGTTTCAACCGTATCGCCGACGTGCGCTTCGACCGCGAAAACCCCCGCACCGCCAAGCGGGCCCTGGCCACCGGCGCGGTTAGGATGTCCGAGGCCTGGGCGATGGTGGTCCTGGCCGGGGCCTTGTTCTTTCTGGCCTGCGCCCGCCTAAACCGCCTGACCCTGGAGCTTTCCCCCCTGGCCCTCTCGCTCACCCTGTTCTACTCGCTCACCAAGCGCTTCACCTGGCTCTGCCACCTGGTCTTGGGCCTGGCCCTCGCCTTTTCGCCCCTGGGTGGCTTTGTGGCGGTGAAGGGCAGTCTGGCCGGGTTTCCCTATCCCCTGTCACTAGGGGTGCTGTTCTGGGTGACGGGCTTTGACGTGATCTACGCCTGCCTCGACGCCGATTTCGACCGCCAGCAAGGCCTGTTCTCCCTGCCTTCGCGCTTTGGCCGGGAGGGCGCCTTCCGCCTGGCGGTGGCCTGCCACCTGCTGGCCTTTGTCCTGTTTCTGGCCACCGGCCTGATGACCGGGCTCGGCGTTTTCTACTACCTGGGTCTGGCGGTGACCGCCGGTTGCCTGTTCTACCAGCACCTGGTGGTCAACCCCCGCGACCTCTCCCGCATCCAGGTCTCGTTCTTCCAGATGAACGGCCTCATCAGCCTGACCCTGTTCCTGGCCACCTGGCTCTCGCTGACCCTGGAAAAAAGATGAAGCCGCCCTCGGTGTTTGACCGTAACGTCCGGGAGTACGACGCCTGGTTCGAGGCCCATCCCTTGGTCTATGAGGCCGAGCTGCGGGCGGTGCGCTCTTGTCTGCCGCCGGGGCGAGGGCTGGAGGTGGGGGTGGGCAGCGGGCGCTTCGCGGCCCCGTTGGGGATCAAGCTCGGCCTGGACGTAAGCCTGCCGATGCTGGGCCAGGCCCAGGGGCGCGGGGTGGCGGCGTTTCAGGCCCGGGCCGAGCAGCTGCCGGTGCGCGACGGGGCTTTGGATTTCTTGTTGATGGTGACGGTGCTCTGCTTCGTGGCCGATCCCCTGGCCGCCCTGATCGAGGCGCGGCGGGTGGTCGGCGGCCAGGGACGGCTGATTCTCGCCTTCCTCGACCGGCTCTCGCCCCTGGGGGCGCTTTACGACCAACACCGCCAGAGCAGCAACTTCTACCGGCAGGCTAAGTTTTTCAGCGTCGAGGAGCTGCTCTCCCTGCTGCGGCGGGCGGGCTTTAATGAATTCGATCTTCGACAGACCGTCCGGGGCGACATCAACTCGCTCACCCCCGAGGAGCCGGTCTTGCCGGGCTGGGGGCAGGGGATCTTCGTGGTGGTGACCGCCAGGTAGCTGATCCCGCCTGGCGACCGAGGATGGAAGGGGCGGATATTTTTTGCTTGCCGCTCTAACGACGATGTGTTATCAATTCTAGATTGTCCCGGTAGCGGGAATAGCTATTTCGGGCGCCTGTAGCTCATCTGGATAGAGTGCCGGACTACGAATCCGTAGGTAGCAGGTTCGAATCCTGCCAGGCGCGCCAACAAAATCAAGCTCTTAGCTCATTTTGAGTTGAGGGCTTTTTGATTTTAGGAGTTTCATTCACCGCACGTTCACCGTTTA
>JAJYJA010000020.1 GCA_021789795.1 Deltaproteobacteria bacterium
CACCTTGGAGACATCGCGGAGCTGGACGGTGAGGTTGCCGGCCATGGCGTTGACGCTCTCGGTCAGATCCTTCCAGGTGCCGGAGACGCCGGTCACTGTGGCCTGGCCGCCCAGCCTGCCCTCGGTGCCCACCTCGCGGGCCACCCGGGTGACCTCGGCGGCGAAGAGGCCGAGCTGATCGACCATGGTGTTGATGGTGTCCTTGATCTGGAGGATCTCGCCCTTGACATCGACGGTGATCTTCTGGGTGAGGTCGCCGCCGGCGATGGCGGTCGCCACCTTGGAGACGTCGCGGAGCTGGACGGTGAGGTTGCCGGCCATGGCGTTGACGCTCTCGGTCAGATCCTTCCAGGTGCCCGAGACCCCGGCCACCGTGGCTTGCCCCCCGAGCTTGCCCTCGGTGCCCACCTCGCGGGCCACCCGGGTGACCTCGGAGGCGAAGAGGCCGAGCTGATCGACCATGGTGTTGATGGTGTCCTTGATCTGGAGGATCTCGCCCTTGACATCGACGGTGATCTTCTGGGTGAGGTCGCCGCCGGCAATGGCGGTCGCCACCTTGGAGACGTCACGGAGCTGGACGGTGAGGTTGCCGGCCATGGCGTTGACGCTCTCGGTCAGATCCTTCCAGGTGCCGGCGGCACCGGGCACCGAGGCTTGGCCACCGAGCTTGCCCTCGGTGCCCACCTCACGCGCCACCCGGGTGACCTCGGAGGCAAAGGCGCTAAGGCTATCCACCATGAAGTTCTTGTTGTTCTTGAGCTCCAGGAACTCACCCTTGGCCTCGGCGGTGATCCGTTTGCTGAGATCGCCCTTGGCCACCGCGGTGGCGACCTCGGCCACGCTGCGCACCTGGGTGGTGAGGTTGGCGACCATCAGGTTTACGTTGTCGGTGAGGTCCTTCCAGATACCGGAGACGCCGGCCACCGTGGCCTGACCGCCAAGCTTGCCCTCGGTGCCGACCTCGCGCGCCAAGCGGGTGACTTCGGCGGCAAAGGTGGAGAGCTGGTCGACCATGGTGTTGACGGTGTTCTTGAGCTCCAGGATCTCGCCCTTGGCCTCGACGGTGATCTTGCGGGAGAGGTCGCCGCGGGCCACGGCGGTGGTAACGTCGGCGATGTTCCGCACCTGGGTGGTGAGGTTGGCGGCCATGCCGTTGACGCTGTCGGTCAGGTCACGCCAGGAGCCGGAGACGCCGCCCACCTCGGCCTGGCCGCCGAGTTTGCCGTCGGTGCCGACCTCACGCGCCACGCGCGTCACCTCGGAGGAAAAGGTGGAGAGCCGCGCCACCATGGTGTTGACGATCTGGGCCGATTTGAGGAACTGGCCCTGGAGCTCCAGGCCGTCGATCTCTAACGGCACGGCCTGGGCCATGTCTCCCTCGGCCACCGCGCCCACTACCCGGATCATCTCGTTCATGGGGCTCACCAGGTCGTTGGTGAGGGCGTTGGTGGAATCAACCAGCTTCTGCCAGGAGCCCTTCATGGACGGCATTTCGATGCGTTCGACAACCTTGCCCTGCTTGCCGACCAGGGTGGCTACCCGCTCGAACTCGTCGGAGGCCGACTCCGCCATGTCGATGATGTCGTTCATGGTGTCGGCGATCTTGCCCGGCAGCCCGATGAGGGTGGTTGGCATGCGTTTGCTGAAGTCGCCGCGTTTGAAGGCGTCGAGTACGGTGAGTAGTTCACCCGGATCGTAGGTGTCCGGATTGCTGGTTTGCGGGGTGGCGGCCATGGCAATTTTCTCCCGGTTAGTTGATGGTTATTTGTCGAGTTTTACGTGTTGCATTTGCTCCAAGTGGGTGGTAGTTGCTCAAACGTGATTTTTCCTCGGCATCCCGGCGAAGGCCGGAATCCAGTTTCGTCGAGCAGATGGTTGTTGGCGTGCGGGGCCTTGCGTAGGTGATAGGCGTAGCGCTTCCCCACATCCAGTGCAGGTGAAAGCGAGTTACTTCGTTTGCGCCAGGGAGGGCCACCGTGATCGCATCGTCGAATTCGTCGGAATGACGAGGCCTCGATAGGTGATGAACAACCGGCAAGCCAGGATTTGGGGAGTCGGTATATCCAAAGTTAGACACGGTGATCCGTTCGTGGGCGAGAATCATCGTGTCAATAAAAAATTATACGGGCATACTGCTGGAAAAAACAAGGGTGAAAAATGAGGGGGGAATGCGTAGAAAAAATACGTAGTTACTGAAAAGAGAGTAGGTGTTTCTGGAGGGTTGTCGTACGGCTGTCGATCCGCAGTTTTTTTCTGATGTTGGTCCGGTGGGTCTCGACCGTTCGCGGCGAGGCGTTGAGCAAGCGAGCAATTTCTGATGTCTTTTTACCCTGTTTGATGAGATTGGCCACCTGCATCTCCGTCTGGGTGAGAAGGGCGGGGAGGGCCAGGATCCGCCGGCCCAGGGGCGCGAGTATGCCGCCGAGATTCGCTTCTACGGTTTGCAGGTATCCGAGCTGTCTGTCGGTGAGGCCGGATCGCTTCAGCCGTTCCAGAGAGGGCAGGATGAGCTGTTGCAGAATGTTCAGCACCTCCTCGCGGAGCACTTCCTTTTCGCGATCCCGCCGCCGTAAGAGGGCGGTGAAGCCGGCATCGGCCGTCTCAAGTTCCTGAAGGAGCCTTTCCCGCTCATTCTCCCGGATGCGCAGGCGGGTCACGGTTTCGGCATGCTCGCTACGTTCCGTCCGTAGCGCCCGCATCGTGTCTTCCAGCTCGTCCGTGCGCGCTTTGAGCAGGTGCAGCAGCTCTTCGTTGGTTCTCCGCAATTTCTCGTTTCGCAACTCGAGCTCGAGCTGTCGTTTCTCCTTCAAGGTCTGCGTCTGACGGTGTTGATCGCCCATAATTCGTCTCCCCTTCCAGTCATAGCGAATCAATAGACAGAGTCTTGCTGGTAAAGCAATGAAGTTTCCCGCGCCACCTCGGCGCGGGCCTGGGGCTAGGCAAACTGCATCCCGTGCAAGGTGGTGTACAAGCCGCCCTTGGCCAGCAGTTCCTCGTGCCGGCCCTCTTCGACGATCCTCCCCTCCTTGATCACCACGATCCGGTCCGCCTTGGCGATGGTCGATAGCCGGTGGGCGATCACCAGGGTCGTCCGGTTTTGCATCAGGTTGTCCAAGGCCTTCTGCACCTCGCGTTCCGACTCGGTGTCCAGGGAGGAGGTGGCCTCGTCCAGGATCAGGATGGGGGCGTTTTTAAGCAGGGCCCGGGCGATGGATAGTCGCTGCTGCTGGCCCCCGGATAGCCGCGCCCCGGACTCGCCGACCACGGTGTCGAAGCCCTCCGGCAGCTCGCGGATGAAGTCCAAGGCGTAGGCGGCCTGGGCCGCCGCCTCTATCTCGCCCAAGTCCCGGCTCGGGTCGCCGTAGGCGATGTTGTTGCGCACCGTGTCGTTGAACAGGATGGTCTGTTGGGAGACCACCGCCATCTGGGCCCGCAGGGAGCGCATGGTCACCCGCCGCAGGTCGTGGCCGTCGATCAAGATGGCGCCGCCAGTCACGTCGAAGAAGCGGGGCAGGAGGTTGGCCAGGGTGGTCTTGCCGCCGCCGCTGGGGCCGACGATGGCCAGCACCTCGCCCGCCCTGATCGTCAGATTCAGGCCGGTGAACACCGGCTCTCCCTGGTCGTAGGCGAAATCCACCCCCTGAAAGTCGATCGTTCGCCGGAAGGGCGGCAGTTCGACGGCCCCAGCGGCATCGGTGATGGCGGGCTTGACATCCAGCAGGCCGAAGACCCGCGTCGCCGCCGCCAGGCCCTGTTGCAGGGCGCTGTTGATGTCGCTCACCCCCTTGATCGGCTCGTAGATCATCACCATCGAGGCCAGGAAGGACAGGAAGGCGCCGGGGGTGGACTGGCCCTTGATCACCTGATGCCCCCCGTACCAGATCACCGCCCCGATGCCCAGGCCGCCCAGGAACTCCATCAGCGGATGCTGGAGGCTGTTGGTGCGGATGTCTTTTACGATGATCGACAGCAGGTCGTCGACGGTGGCCGAGAAGCGGCGGGTCTCGTAACCCTCCATGCCGAAGGCCTTGACGATCCGCTGGCCGGTGATGGTCTCGTGCAGGATGTTCGACACCTTGGCCACCGTCTTCTGGTTGTTGGTGCTGAGTCGCCGGAAGCGCTTGCCGAACTTCACCACCGGCACCACCGCCAGGGGCAGAAAGAGCAGGGAGATCGAGGCCAGCCGCCAGTTGAGATAAAACACCACCCCCAGCAGGCCGAGGATCTGGCACAGGTCCTTCAGCACCCCGATCAGGGCCCGGGAGACGGCGTTTTGGATCAGGGTGGCGTCGTTGATGATCCTGGCCATCAGCTCGCCGGTGGGGGTGTGGTGGAAGAAGGAGATCGGCAGGTCGTGGATGTGGGCGAACAGCCTTTTGCGCAGGTCGCTGATGACGCTCTGCCCGGCGATGTCCAAAAGCGAGGTGTAGGTGTAGTAGAACACTCCCTTGACCAGGAACACCCCGATCAGGGCGAAGGGCAGGAGGTTGAGCATGGTCTTGTCCCGGGTGACGAAGATCTTGTCGATCAACGGCTTGATGAGATAGGCCTGGGCCGAGCCCATCACCGAGACGATCACCATGCTGACCATGGCGATGACCAGCTGGCCGCGGTAGGGTTTGATCAGGTTGGCGGTGCGACGGATGAGTTGGCGGTTGGTCATGGGGAGCTACTAAATGGTAGAGGTTGAGAATTCTATTTGGCTTCTGGACTCGTGCAAAGCACAAAACGGAGAGGCGGGCAGTATGGCCGATGACAAGGCGGAGGGTGTTAATGTGGATGCCTACCTCTGTAGGCCATAGTTGCTGACAAGTTAGTAGCCCGCGAGGAGGGCTAGAAATCGCCCGGAGAAGGCGGCAGAGCGGACTTTTTGCGACGTCATCATGTTTTTGTCTGCCCTTATCGCATCAGCAGCAGGCTTGGCAACGATATAGCCACAATACGAGGGTCGTCGCTGACATAATTATCTGATCTGGTAACCAGCACCCCAAAAGGGGCATTATAAACACTCTTCTCAATAAAGGCGCGCAGGCCAAGGGTATCAGCGTAGTCAACTCGTTGGCGATATTTGATTTCCACGGGGATACGCTGGTCGCCGATGGTCAATACATAATCCACTTCTGGTTCAGATCCTCGCTCCGGGAAGTGATGGACGCCGAGATTGATAATGGATTTGAAAAAATGTCCGGCCACACTCTCAGCGATGCGGCCTGCCAGGTCAGCCAAATGAGGGGCGTCCGTCAGGTCTGCGTCATCCAGGGGCACAACCTCCTTTAGCCAGGCGGCCCGCAACGCATGATCGCAGAGCACCACTTTCGTTGGCCCCCGTTTTCGTTTAAGACGCAGTTCAAGTGGTTCTATCAACCGGATAAGGAGGGTGGCGTCGAGGAATTTGAGATATTCAAGAATCCGTTTCCAACCGATATTGGCGTTTAAGGCTCGTTTGATCTCGTCGAGATAAATGGCTTGAGTCGGTGATTGGCCCGCATACCGGCACGACAGCCTGAATACCTCCTCTAGCAGTGATTCGTCGCGACGCCGCCCACGATCTCCTGTCCGCAGGTCATGCTGGATAGCCCTGCGCACCACCGTCTCAACGAGCTGACTGGCAATTTCCTCCCAAGCCGCATCTGTCTGTTTGTGGGCCAGGGGGTATCCGCCAAAACGGGCAAAATCCCGGAAGGCCTGGTCGCGCATCGTGCGGTTTGTTTCCCCAAAGTTTTTCAGTTCCTGCCAAAAGCGCTTTTCTTTTAGTGGGGTTAAACCGTTGTACGGTAGAAACGGGGCGACCTCCCCATATCCACGCATCAGGGCAACTTCCCTTACCAGCAGAGGCCCCATCTCGATCATGGCGATACGGCCCGCCAAACTATCCCGACCGGACTCGATGCGCAGGGCCGAGCTGCCGGTCACCACGAGTCGAATGGGCTGCAAGTCCACCAGATGCTTGATTTGGGTGGCCCAATCTTTAAGGTTCTGGACTTCATCCAGGAGGAGATAGACAGGTCCGTTTTGTTCTTGGGCAAAGGCATTGACCGATTTTTTTAGGATCGTGTCTGAATACCATGAAACTAATTCGAGTATTGGGCTTGTTAGGCCCTGCATCTCCGGGATGTCGTCGAATTGAATCCTAAAGATCCGGTGTTTGTTCACGCCCTGGTCCAAGAGGGCATTGATCACCTGATTCAGGAGGGTGGTCTTGCCAACTTGGCGCGGACCGCGCAACACGGTGACCGGTGCCAAGCCCCGGACCAAGCTTTTGAGCGTCGGCTCATAGGCCCAACGTTTTATGGCCGAGATGCCGAACATACGCTCGTCGCGCCACCACGGATTGGCGTCCAAGAGCCTGCGGTCAAGGCCTCTTTTCCAAAGCAGGTCATCCAATAATGTAGGCTGTTTCATAACATCCTTCTCTTGCTGAGCGGGAAGCGAGCCTGCGGAGACCGCAAAATCACCCGAGACGCAGCATCTTGGCGTTTTTGCGTCGTCATTATCTTTACCCGCCCAAGGTAAAGAAAGCAAGCCCGGCGCCAGCGCCTTGGCCAATTAACTGGGCGTGCTTACGATTTATTTTGCCTTTTCGCCGGCTTTGCGGTAGGTAAAATTTTCCCCTGGTGCCCGGTAGTCCAAAGCAAACTCCTTGCAACTCATGCCGCCTAACTTCGTCTTGCCAGAATATATCGCCCTGATGGAAGGCTTGCTTGGCGGCCAGAACGGCCCGGCCCGGCCCTTCTGGAAGGCCTTGAGCTTCGCGGTGGACGCCCATCAGGGCCAGGTGCGCAAGTCGGGCGAGCCCTACATCAGCCATCCCTGTCGGGTGGCCCAGATCCTGGTGCAGGAGTTGGAGGTGACCGACCCGGAGACCCTGGCCGCCGCCATCCTGCACGACACCATCGAGGACGTGCCGGGGGTGACCCAGGAGGTGATCGGCGAGCATTTTGGCCGCCACATCGAGGCCATCGTCGATGGCTGCACCAAGGTCGGTCAGTTCGCCGGCGACCGCCAGGCCTTCTCCAAGCAGGTGCACCGTAAGATCTTCTCCGGGGCCGCCTCCCGGGTCGAGGTGATGCTGATCAAGATGGCGGACCGCCTCCACAACATGCGCACCATGGACTCCATGCCCAAGGACAAGCGCCAGCGGATCGCCGAGGAGACCTTGAACATCTACGCCCCCATGTCCCGGATCATGGGGATCTTCGAGTTGAAGCGGGAGTTGTACAACCTGGCCATCACCTATAAATTTCCCCGGCAGAGTCATAAGCTTAAATCCTATATCGACAAGCTGGCCCGCGATCCCCGGGTGGAGGCCATCCGGGGGCGCATCCGGGCCGAGCTTGAGCAGTCGTGGATCTCCGCCGAGATCTACGTGGTGGTCAAGGGGCTGTGGGCCTACTTCGACGCCGCCAACCAGAGCCTGCGCAAGGAGATCGAGACCCCGCTCGAGATTATCGTGGCGGTCGCCGACGTCCAGTCCTGCTACCGGACCATGGGGGTGGTCAACCAGCTCTATCCGCCCATCCCCACCAGCATCCGTGATTTCATCGCCAACCCCAAGCCCACCGGCTACCAGAGCCTGCACGCCCGGGCCAACATCGACGGCCAGAACTGCCTGTTCAAGTTCCGCACCAACCACATGTACCGGACGGGCCGCATCGGGCTGATTAGGATGTGGCTCGACCGCCGCCAGGGGGGGCCGTCGGCCTACGAGGAAGAGATCCGGGAGATCTTCGACACCCTAAGCGAGGAGGAGCTTTCCTACACCGACGCCATCGCCGCCTCCGGGGTCCGCGAGATCTACACCTTTACCCCCAAGGGCGAGCGGATCTGCCTGCCCAAGCAGAGCACGGTGCTCGACTTCGCCTTCAAGGTGCACTCCGAGATCGGCCGTCACTGCGTGGCCGGGCTGATCGGCGGCCATCGGGTGGATATCCGTCATGTCTTGAAGGACGGCGACCGGGTGGAGATCATCACCCGCAGGCAGCAGAGCCAGTTCGAGCCCGAGATGATCGAGCTCTGCCAGACGGTGAAGGCGCGCTCCCTGCTGGTCAAGATGTTCCGCGATCAGCGCCTGGCCCTGGCCCGGGAGATCGGGGCCTCCCTCCTCCGCCAGGAGCTGAAGCGCTACGGCATTCCCCGGGAGATCCTGGAGCGCGAGGAGGCGACGGCGGTGGCGGAGCACTTCGATCTGGAGTCCATGGCCGCCCTCTACGAGGAGGTGGGCAGCGGCCAGATCCCCTTGCGGGCGGCGGTGCTGTTCGTCCGCGACACCCTCTACGGCGGCAAGAAGCACCTGGAGCCACCCACCGGGGCCTTGAACCAGATCTTCCTAAGCACCCTGGACCCGGCCTGCGTCAAGCTGTCGCGCTGCTGCTCGCCCATCCCCACCGAGAAGAACCTCTACGGCCTGTTAAGTCCGCGTGGCCTGTCGGTGCACCGTAAGGAATGCGTCAAGATGCGCTCCTTGAACCTGCAACGGGAGGACGTGGTGGAGTTGAAGTGGCGGCTTAGGGAGACCCTGGTCAACCGGCCCCAGACCATCGTCTTCCTGAAGGTGGCAAGCCGCAACCGTCTGTTGATGATCCTGGGCGTGGCGCCCCTGGAGATGCGGATCCACGACATCCTCTTGGTCTCCCGGCGCGACGACGGCACCTCGGTGTGGCAGATCAACTTCGAGGTGGAAAATCTCTTGGAACTAAAGAACGTGCTTGGCCACTTCGACAAGACCGGACTGAGTTACGAGCTGGCCCTGGAGCAATAACCATCAGGTCGTCGCGGGCGGGCCTGGCGTCTTGCCTTTTCACCTCCATCTTGCCATGCAAACCGAATACGTCGCCTCGGGCGACTACCAAATCAACGCCGGCGGCCATCTGCTCAAGGCCCTGCTCGGCTCCTGCGTCGGGGTGGCCATCTTTGACCCGGAGGCAAGGGTCGGGGGGATAATCCACCTGCTGCTGCCGGAGCCCCCCAGCCCTGGCAGCGACTGGTCGCCGAGCAGTCACGCCACCACCGGCCTGCCGCTGTTCATCGCCGCCCTGCTCAAGGCGGGGGCCAGGCGGGAGAACCTGCGGGCGGTGGTGGCGGGCGGCGCCCTGTTCGGCGACCTCTCGGAGCGGGACATCGCCTTGAATATCGGGGGCCGTTGCATAGACCGGGTGCACGCCGTCCTGCGGGAATACCAGATCCCCATAATTCAGGAGGAGTCCTGCGGTCTGGCCAGCTCCACCCTGCAACTCGACACCGACACCTGGCGGACGGCAATCACCACCCATTTCGAGCTCAAGCCGTTCGCTGTCCCGCCGGTTAAACCAGACCGCGAAGAGCTTAACGCCGCTATCGCCGCCGTCGCCCCCATCCCTCAGACGGCGGTGACCATCCTCAACCTCCTGGCCGACGAGCGCTGCCAGCCCGCCGAGCTGATCCGCCTGATCGAAACCGACCAGGTCCTGGCCGCCAAGACCTTGAGCCTGTGCCACTCCGCCGCCTTTGGGCGGCAGCCGCCGGTCGAGTCGATCGACAAGGCGGTCTTGATCCTGGGACAAGGCCATCTCCTTTCCCTGGTGGCCACGGCGGCGGTCGATTCCCTGCTCTCCACCCGGCAGGCCGGCTACGCCCTGCAAAAGGGCGGGCTTTACAAGCACGCCCTGGCCGTGGCCCACGCCGCCAAGACCATTGCCCAGCGCACCGGCCTGGTCAGTCCAGGGCTCGCCTACGCCGCCGGGTTGCTGCACGACGTGGGCAAGGTGGGCCTGGATCGCTTTTTCGCCGCCCGGCTGCCCCTGTTTTACCAAAGGCACAACGGCGAGGGCCTGATCGGCCTCGAACGCCAGTTCCTGGGCATGGATCACCAGGAGGCGGGTTTGCTGCTCGCCGGGCAGTGGGGTCTGCCCGAGTCCATCGGCCAGGCCATCGGTTTTCATCATCAGCCGGAGCGGGAGCTGAAACACCAGACGCTGGTCGCCTTGGTTTCGCTTGGCGACCTCTTGGCCTCCCGCTACCTCTCCGGGGTGGCGATCCATGCCTCGGACGGAGATTTGCCCCTGTCCTCCCGGCTCGCCCGGCTGGGCATCGCCGCCGACCAGCTTCCCGAGCTAATCGAGGCGGTGCCTTGGGGGGCGATCATGTATCGTTAGCCCCCCCGCCTTTGGTAAAATTCCCGCTTGACATGGCCAGCGGCCTAGACCTAGCATGAGGCAAGGATCAGTAGTAGCCTTGCCGCCGGGCTTAGCCCCGGCGCAGGCCTTCTTCTGGGGATGACAACTACCACAAAAGGAGCAGCGGCTATGCCAATCATGAGCTGGAAAGAGGCCTACAGCGTTGGAATCGCGGAAATCGATCAGCAGCACCGGCGGTTGATCGACCTCATCAACTCCCTGCACGACGCCATGAGCAAGGGCCAGGCCAAGGCGGTGCTGGGCAAGATCCTGGGCGATCTGGCAAGTTATTGTGCCAATCACTTCGCCACCGAGGAGAAGCTTTTTGACACCCACGGCTACCCGGAGGGCCCCGACCACAAGGAAAAGCACCGCAAGATGACCTCCAAGGTGCTGGCCCTGCAGCAGCAGTTTGAGCAGGGCAAGGCCACCATCACCCTGGATGTCATGGAGTTTCTCCAGCAGTGGCTGGACAAGCATATCCTGGGCACCGACAAGAAATACGGGCCGTTTTTGAATGGCAAGGGGGTACGCTGAGTCCGTTACGGAGCCTTTATGCCGTTTTTGCGGTGAAAAATTAAGAGGTTGTTTGGTGATCACGGCTTAGGGGCCAGGGGGCGTATTTTTTTCTTGACAACCTCTAAATAATGGGGATAAATAAGACTAAAAAAATCCTATTTATCCAATTAAAGAGATGAAGATCACCATGGCGGCGGAATACGCGGTGCGCTGCGTGCTTTATCTTGCGCAGCAAGGCTCGGATGTCTTGGTAAACCGGCAGGAGATCGCCAGCCAGGCCCGGATCCCCGACTCCTTTCTGACCAAGATCGCCCAAGACCTGGCCCGGGCCGGGATCATCACCATCAAGCAGGGGGCCAAGGGTGGCTACGCCCTGCACCGGCCGCCCCGGCAGGTCAACATGCTGGAGGTGGTGGAGGCGATCATCGGCGAGATCAGCCTCAACGAGTGCGTGACCAAGCCCGCCGCCTGTCCGGCGAGTCCGAACTGTGCCGCTAATCTAGTGTGGCAGGAGGCCAGGCGGCGGGTGCGGGACACCTTGCGGGCCGCCGATTTCGAGTCCCTGGCCCAGGCCGGGGCCTGCGTCTCTCCGTTCCCGCCGCCCCCTTCCCCACCGGAGACCCGGCCATGAGCAACTCCGTCCGCAAGCTCCTGCTTCTTGGTTCCGACATCAAGCTCATCAACCTGCCGGTCAAGGAGGTCAGTCTGCTGGCCGAGGGCAGCCTGCCGGCCTACGGCTACAACCCCGGCGACTTCATCGAGCTGATGGCCGGACAGGTCACGGTCGAGCGGGGGCGCCTGGAGCAGTGCCGTTCCTGGCTGACCGCCAACCTGGGCACCCTGGCCCGGCCCCCGGAGGTCAACCACCTGACCTACGGCGAGCCCAAGGAGGTGTATCAGCTCTTCCGCCAGCGTGACCACGGCGTCAGCCCCGGCCACGGCTGGTTTATGTTCCAGCAGATCCTGCCCCCCGAGGGCCGGAAGCCGGTCTGCAACCAGCTACCGGTGGTAGCGGAGCGGGAACCGGCCTTGGCCGACAACACCGGGATCATCATCATCGACGACTCGGGCCGGCCCCCCTGCCAGGCCGAGCAGCTCCAGGCGGTGAATCCCCAGGCCTGGGTGATCGCGCTCGGCATCAGCGTCGCCCACTGGCAGGATTGGGCCGGGCTGTTCAAGGACCGCTTCCACCTCTTCTGCCGGCTGGCCGATCTCGAAACCACCCGCATGGAGATGGACAGCTCGGTCACCTGGGAGACGGTGGTGGCCATGAGCATCCTGGCCCTGCGCTCACCGGAGGTGGGCCTGTGGGATCAGACCCGCCGGCGTTTCCGCTGCCACTTAATCGTCGAGATGTTTCCCCACGGCCTCCTCTACCTGGGCCCGGAGGGGGCCTTTTTTAGACAGCGCCCTGGCTGCCTGCCCCAGAAAAGCTCGCCTCGCCACCAGGGCTCGGTGCCCTGCTACGACACCCTGGTCACCTCGCTTCTGGCCCGTGACTGCTTGGCCAGCGGCAAGCCGCCCTTCTGCCGCAACTACTTCCACGATTTTTCCCAACGGGTGCTGGCCAACTGGCGGATTCTCCACCAGCAGGGCTACGCCTTTGGCGTGGGCCTTGAGTTGCCCGCCTTGAACTTCGCCTCCGAGGCCCCGGAGCTGGCCGAGTGTGCCGTCCCCCTGCCTCCCGACCCCTACTTCGTCGAATTGCCCATCCGGGACCGGGAATTCGACTCCGCCCTGGAGCTGGTCTCGGGCCAGGCCTGGAACCGCCAGAAGCGGCGGGCGCTCAGGGCCTTCTTCCCCCCGGCGGTTTCCGCCGAGGCCGGGCAGACGCCAGGCTGCCTGGACATCGTCATCGACGTCCTCCATCACTTGAAGGAGGAGGTGAGCTGGAAGCGGGGGTTCGAGAAACTGAGGCTCTACCACGTCGGCAACCTGCGCACCACCGACCCGGCGGAGATCGAGCCGGTGATCACCCTGCAAAACGTCATGGACTCCTACGTGGCACGGGAGAGTTTCCAGCGGCCCCTGTGCCTGGGGGTCTTCGGCCCCCCCGGCTCGGGCAAGTCCTTCTCGGTCAAGGAGGTGGCCCGGGTCATCGCCCGCAAATTCGCCAGCAATCCCTTCGAGTTCTACGAGTTCAACATGACCCAGTTTACCGGCCCGGAGGAGATCAACTCGGCCATCGAGCCCATCCGGGCCTCGGTGGCCAAGGGCAAGGTGCCCATCGTCTTCTGGGACGAGTTCGACTGCCGTTACGATGGCCACGAATTCGGCTACCTGCGCTACTTCCTGCCCTCGATGCAGGACGGGGTGACCTACGTCCACGGGGTGCCCTACAACATCGGCCGGGCCATATTCGCCTTTGCCGGGGGGGTGAAGTCGAGCTGGGAGGAGATGGAAAAACTGCTCGATCCCGGTGACCAGGAGGGTCTGCACCGGGCCAAGACCTTGAAGCTGCCGGACTTCATGAGCCGGCTACGGGTGGTGCTGGACATCGACGGCATCGACCTCGACCCCGCCCTCTTCGCCCCGGCCGCCAGCCGGGAACAGCTGGACGAACTGCGGCGGGTGCTGATGAAGCGGGCCTTCATCATCGCCCACCAGATGGACACCCACTGGAAGAAGGCGGCCCGCAAGACCTCGGGCCTGCTGCTCCGCCTGCTGCTGGCCGAGTACCGGTTCGGGGCCCGCTCCATCGAGGCGGTGATCGAGGCCAGCGGCGCCGCCGACCGCCTGGTGTACGGCCTGCCGGAGTTGATCGCCCCCTCCTCGGCCCGCATCCACGCCGAATGGCGGGTGGACGTAGAGCGGGAGGTGGACCGGATCCGCAAGGACCGGGGCATCCGGGCGGTGTGGTGATGGGCCGCCGCCTGGGCCGCATAACCGCCCTTTATCGGGACGGGTTTAGGGAGATGAGACTGGGCCGGCGGCTGTGGAAGGTGATCTTGATCAAGCTGGTGGTGATCTACCTCCTGGGTCGGTGCTTCTTCCCCGACTACCTGCGGGTGAACTTCGCTAGCGACAAGGCCCGGGCCGACTCCGTCCTTGCCGCCCTGACCCGTCCGGCCCGCTGACGGACGGCCGGTTCGCCGGCCTGCTCGCCGGCCTGATGCGGAAATTAAAAATCAACTCAACCAACAGGAGGAATCCGCATGGATTTAGCAAGCACGGTGCAGTGGGCCCGGGCGCAATTCGCCCTGACCGCCATGTACCACTGGATCTTCGTGCCCTTGACCCTGGGGCTGTCGTTTCTGGTGGCCTTTTTCGAGTCGATCTACCTCTCGACCGGCAATCCGGAGTGGAAGCGGCTCACCAAGTTCTGGATGACCCTGTTCGGGGTCAACTTCGCCATCGGGGTGGCCACCGGCATCATCATGGAGTTCGAGTTCGGCACCAACTGGTCCAACTACTCCTGGATGGTGGGCGACATCTTCGGGGCGCCGCTGGCGGTGGAGGGCATCTTCGCCTTCTTCCTGGAGGCCACCTTCTTCGCGGTGATGTTCTTCGGCTGGGAGCGGGTGGGCAAGGGCTTCCACCTCTTTTCCACCTGGATGGTGGCGGTGGGCTCCAACCTCTCGGCCCTGTGGATTCTGATCGCCAACGGCTGGATGCAGTTTCCCACCGGCATGGCCTTCAACCCCGACCTGGCCCGCTTCGAGATGCGCGACATCTGGGCGGTAATCCTGTCGCCGGTGGCCCTGGACAAGTTCATGCACGCCACCAGTTCGAGCTTCGTGGTGGGCTCCCTGTTCGTGGTCGGGGTCTCGGCCCTCTTCCTGCTTCAGGGCCGGCATCTGACGATGGCCAAGCGCAGCATGGCGGTGGCGGCGGTCTTCGGGCTCATCTCCTCGCTGTTTGTGGGGATTAACGGCGACGAGTCGGCCTACTCGGTGGCTCAGCGCCAGCCCATGAAGCTCGCGGCCATGGAGGGGCTGTACGATGGCGCGGCCCCGGCGCCGTTGGTGCTCGGCGGGATCATCAACCCGATGAAGAATCCGGGCGACGCGGGTTCCGATTTCCTGGCCGTGGTCAAGGCCCCCGGGCTGCTCTCGCTTTTGGCCGAACGTAAGCTGGGGGCCTTTGTGCCGGGCATCAACGACCTGGCCTTCGGCAACCCCGCCCGCCAGATCGTAGGGGCCAAGGAGCGGATCGCCAGCGGTCGGATTGCGGTGCGGGAGCTGGCCAGCTACAAGGAGGCCCAGGCGCGGGGCGATGTCCAGGCCGCGGCCCAGTCCCTGGCGGGGTTCAAGACCCACGAGAGCGACCTGGGCTACGGCTATCTTAAAAACCCCTTGGACGCCGTGCCGCCGGTGGCCACCACCTTCTACAGCTTCCACCTGATGGTGGTCTTGGGCACCCTCTTCCCGCTCCTCTTCCTGCTCGTCCTCTACCACCTCTACCAGGGCGACATCGAGCGCTGCCCCTGGCTCAACCGGGCCTCCTTCCTCTTTTTGTTCCTGGGCTATATCGCCAGCCAGGCGGGTTGGGTGCTGGCCGAGGTGGGCCGCCAGCCCTGGGCGATTCAGAATCTCCTGCCGGTGGGGGTGGCCGCCACCCCCATCGCCGCTGGCAACGTCAAGCTCACCTTCTTCATCTTCCTGACCCTGTTCACGGCGCTGCTGATCGCCGAGATCGGCATCATGGCCAGGCAGATCAAAATCGGACCGGAGGACTAAGCGATGATCGGCAACCTTGACCAAAAGACCCTG
Organism: Deltaproteobacteria bacterium; assembly: GCA_021789795.1. Taxonomy (GTDB): domain Bacteria; phylum Desulfobacterota; class Desulfobulbia; order Desulfobulbales; family VMSU01; genus VMSU01. The sequence continues at coordinate 15,383 of JAJYJA010000020.1, forward strand.
CAAGACATCTGGTGGCTGATCGCCTCCCTGGTCGGCTCGCTCTTTCTGTTTCTGACCTTTGTCCAGGGTGGCCAGACCCTGCTGTTCACCGTCGCCCGGAACGAGCTGGACAAGTCACTGATCGTCAACTCCATCGGCCGCAAGTGGGAGCTGACCTTCACCACCCTGGTGCTGTTCGGCGGCGCCCTGTTCGCCGCCTTCCCGCTCTTCTACGCCACCAGCTTCGGCGGCGCCTACTGGGTGTGGATGCTGATCCTCTTCACCTTCATCGGTCAGGCGGTGAGCTTCGAGTACCGGAGCAAGCCCGGCAACCTGCTGGGCGCCAAGACCTACGAGGGGTTTATGTTCATCAACGGCAGCCTGGGCCTGCTCTTGATCGGGGCGGCGGTGGGCACCTTCTTCACCGGCTCTAGCTTTGTGCTCAACCCCTACCACTCGGTGGCCTGGCAGACCCCGTTCCACGGCCTGGAGGCGGCGACCAACCCCTTCAACCTCGGGCTGGGTCTGTTTCTGGTCTTTCTGGCCCGGACGTTAGGGGCGCTGTACCTGGTAAACAACCTCGACCACCCGCCCCTGACCGGGCGCTGCCGCCGGGCGGCCTGGAACAACTTCCTCTGCTCCCTGCCCTTTCTGCTCGGGGTCTTGGCCGGGCTGCTGACCATGCGTGGCTTCGCGGTCGATCCGGCCACCGGCCAGGTAAGCATGGAGGTCGGCAAATACCTGCACAACCTCCTGGCCATGCCGCTGGTGGCGATGCTGCTGCTGGCCGGGCTTTCGGGGGTGATCTGGGGGGTGATCTCGGTTCGTTTCCTAAACCAGGACGGCGGCATCTGGTTTGCCGGGCTGGGCACGGTGCTGGTGGGGCTGGCCCTGTTCTCGCTCGCCGGTTACCACCACACCGCCTTCTACCCCTCGGTCAGTGACCTGCAGTCGAGCCTGACCATTCACAACGCCTCCAGCAGCCACTACACCCTGACCGCCATGACCTATGTCGCCCTGGCCGTGCCCCTGGTGGTGGCCTACATCTGGTACGTCTGGCGGCAGATGGACGCCAGGAAGCTGTCGCCCGCGGAAATGGACGGCGAGTACGCCAAGGAGCTGTACTGAGGGCCGGGGGTTCGCCCCCTCCCGGTGGTTAAAAATCATCCGGGGCCCCGTCGCGGGGGCCCACCAAATCCTGGGAGGATCAAGATATGGTCGTTTTGATGCTGATTGGCTGGCTGGCCACCATCGCTGTCTCTTACTACGCCGCAGGCGCGCTCCTCAGGCGGCTAGACTTGTGGTAGGGTAAGGCGCGATTAGTGCGGTGGGCAGGCAGCCTGCCGGACAAAAAATAAGTGGGGGTAGGAAGGCGTCGTCTTTCTCCCCCCTTTTTTGTGGAACATCGCCGGGTGAAAGCCGCCTCGCCTCGCGGGGTTGGGGTTTTTCCGGGGCACGCTGGGATTTTTCTCTCATTGAAGGGCGAGGTAGGAGATACTTGTCGGGGCGGGGAAATTTTTCTTGACCACCAGGGCGCCTTGTCCGCATACTTAAAAACATGACGCCCGCCTCTCCCGCCTCGCCTCCCAAGATTCTGATTGTCGACGACCACCCCGCCACCCGCAGGCTGCTGGAAGAGGTGTTGGGCCGGGACTACGCCGTGGTCCTGGCCCGCACCGGCGAGGAGGCCCTCTCCCGGCTCAAGGCCTGCCCGGATATTGACCTGGTGCTGCTTGACGTGGTCATGCCAGGGATAAATGGCTACCAGGTCTGCCAGGCGATCCGGCAGGATGCCGCCACCCGCGATCTGCCGGTGGTCTTCCTGACCGTGCTGGACGAGGCCCACGACGAGGCCCGGGGCTTCGAGGCGGGGGTGACCGACTACATCGTCAAGCCCATCAGCCGCCTGCGCCTCTTGGCCAGGGTCAGGAACCAACTGGCGGTGCGTCAGAAACAGCGGGAGCTGGAGGTGAGGAACCGGGAGCTGATGCAGGCCCTGGAGCAGATCAAGACCTTGCACGGTATCCTGCCCATCTGCTCCTTCTGCAAGCAGATCCGCAACGATCAGGGGGCCTGGCAGTTACTGGAGGAGTACATCCAATCCCACTCGGATACCCAGTTCAGCCACAGCGTCTGCCCCCAATGCGCCAAGGAGCATTACCCGGAACTGTTCTAGCGGTAGTGCCTGGCGCGGCATGAAAACCTCTCGCCTTAAAAACGTCCGCAGCCAGGAGTAAGCGATGAAAGTTGACCTGGGCCCCATCACCCGCATCGAGGGCCATCTGAACGTCCGCACCACCATCGACAACGGGGTGGTGACCGAGGCCCAGTGCATGTCGGAGATGTTCCGGGGCTTTGAGATCTTCCTCAAGGGCCGCGACCCCTTGGACGCCCAGCAAATCACCCAGCGCATCTGCGGCGTCTGCCCTTACGCCCACGCCATCGCCTCCTCGTATGCCCAGGAAAACGCCTATAAGATCCAGGCCCCGGCCAACGGGCGGATCCTGCACAACTTGATTCAAGGCGCCAATCACCTCTACGACTACCTGCTGCACTTCTACCAGCTCTCGGCGCTCGATTTCGTCGATGTCACCGCCATCCTTAAGTACACCGGCAAGGACGAAGAGCTCCTCGCCGTCAAACAGTGGGTGCAGGCCGAGTTGTCCCGGAAGAAGGCCTTCCCCGCCGCCCCTTTTCTGCCTAGGCTCTCCGGGCAATACATCAACGACCCCGAGCTCAACATCGGGGCCTTGAAGCACTATCTGGAGGCCATGACCATGGAGCGGAAGGCCAACCAGGCGGCGGCCATCTTCGGCGGCAAATTCCCCCACTCGACCGCCATCTTTCCCGGCGGCTGCACCCAGGAGGCGCGCATCGATCTCATCGCCGCCTATCAGGCGCTGATCCGGGAGGTGCGGGACTTCATCCGCGACAAGTATATTCCCGACGTGGTGGCGGTGGCGGGATTGTTTCCGGAATACTGGAAGATCGGGGTCAGCCGGGGCGGCTTTATGTCTTACGGCCTCCTGCCCATGACCCCCGATCCGCAGGGCAAGCAACTGTTCGCCGCCGGGGCGCTGCTGGACGGTCAGGTGACGCCGGTCGATTTCGGCCAGATCACCCAGGACGTGAAATACGCCCGTTACTCCTCGGCCAGCGGCCGGACGGTTAGGGATTCGGAGATCACCCCCGCCGCCGGCAAGGAGGGGGCCTACACCTGGAGCAAGGCCCCGCGTTACGGCGGGAAGATGATGGAGGTCGGGCCGGCGGCCAGGGTGCTGGTCGATTATCATCAGGGAAACAATCCAGACTTGAAGGCGCTGGTGGACAAGTGCGCCGGTCAGGCCCAGATCACCCCCCAGGAGCTGAACTCGGTGCTGGGCCGGCACCTGTGCCGCGCCCTGCAGGCGGCGGTGATCGCCGATTTTTTGCTGGCGGAGACGGAGCGGCTCGATCCCGGCGCCCCCACCATGGCCGAGCTGGCCATCCCGGAAAGCGGCGAGGGTTTCGGGGCGACCGAGGCCTCCCGCGGCGCCCTGTTACACTACTTAAAGATCGAAAAGGGCAAGATCGCCAAGTACGAGTGCGTGGTGCCCACCACCTGGAACGCCTCCCCCCGCGACGATCAGGGCCAGCCGGGGGCCATGGAGTCGGCCCTGATCGGCACCAAGGTGGCGACGCCGGAGGAGCAGATCGAATCGGTAAGGGTCGTGCACTCCTTTGACCCCTGCATCGCCTGCGCGGTACATTAATGCCAGCCTCTGGCAAAAGGCCCGGTTGCGGGGCCAATGGTGAGGAACAACCATGATCCATCGTCGGGATTTTTTGAAATTCGCCGCCACCCTGGCCGCGGTTTTTGGCCTTGACGCCCTGCCGGAGCCGGTGTTGGCGGCCTTGAAAAAAATCGACCCCGAGGCGGTGCCCAAGCTGATCTACCTGCAAGGGCTGTCCTGCACCGGCTGCTCGATCTCGCTGTTGCAGGCGGTGGCGCCGTCGCCGCTGACCATGATCACCAAGTATTCCCAGCTGGTCTTTCACGCCGATCTCTCCGCCATCTCCGGGGCCAAGGCCTTGGATTTGGTGGATAAATATCTGTCCGGCCAGGCGGGGGAGTACTTTCTGGCGGTGGAGGGCGCCATTCCCGAGGCGATGCCCGAGGCCTGCTACCTGGGCGACAAGCCCTTTGCCCACTACCTGGAACAGGCGGCCAAGACCATGAGCGGCGCCATCGCCGTCGGCGCCTGCGCCTGCGACGGCGGCATCCCCGCCGCCGAGGGCAACCCCACTGGCGCCATTGGCTTAAAGGAGTTCTACCGCAAACGCAACTTAACCGGCAAGCTGGTGATCAACGTCCGGGGCTGCTCGGTGCATCCCGATTGGGTCTGGTACACCATCATCAACCTGGTGAAGATCGGGGCGCCGGAGCTGGTAAACGATGCGCCCAAGCTCTTCTTCAGCCGCAAGGTGCATGAGAGCTGCCCCCGCTATCACGACTTCCAGGAGGAGATCTTCGCCAAGAAGCTCGGCGACCGGGGCTGCCTGTTCAAGCTCGGCTGCCAGGGGCCGGACACCTATGCCGACTGCCCGACCCGCTGGTGGAACGGGGGCCGCACCTGGTGCATCGACAGCAACGCCCCGTGCATCGGCTGCGCCTCGCCCAGTTTTGCCAGGCGCAAGGACTTTCCCTTCTACCGGATTGGCGAAGTCAACAAATAATGATGATGGCTTCGCCAAAAGGCCGATCTGCGGCGGCGGGGCGGTTTGCAGATCGTCCCTGTTGCTTAGCCATCGGCTAGCTGTTGGCGGGATCATCAACAGATAATCTCCTTAATTTTTCCAAGGAGCGCGTCCATGCTCAGCAATCTCACCTCCGCCTCCAACTATTCGGTAAGCAAGCGGCTAATGATCCTGGTCAACGCCGTGCTCACCCTGATTCTGGTGGGCGGGGCGTTTTTTATCAGCAGCTATATGCAGGGCCGGATGACGGAAGGCGCCATCGACTCGGTGCACACCCTGTTCAACTCTTTTCAGGAGGGGGTGAAGGGCTCCCTGGAGCGGGGGCAGATGCAGAGCTTCAAGCTGCTGCTGGTGCAGCAGCGGGACATCAAGGGGGTGATCGACGCCTCCCTCTACGACCAGCGGGGGAAGATCAACCTCTCCTCCTCCGAGGGCGTGGATTCCAAGACCATGCTGCCCGAGGAGATCAAGGGCTACATCAGCGGCACCAAGAAGGCCTTTGAAACCATCCAGGGGCAAACCATCCGCCTGGTGGCCCCGCAACTGGTGGTCGCGGATTGCGTGCGTTGCCACCAGTCCTGGCGGGTGGGCGAGATCGGCGGCAGCCTCTCCCTGACCTTCGACCTCAGCCCCCTCTACCATACCGTCCATCGCCTGCAACTGTTCCTGGCGGTGGGCTGTCTGGTGCTCCTGGTCATCACCAGCGCCAGCATCACCCTGATCATGCAACGCCTGGTGACCAGACCGGTAAACCAGATCATCGACGGCCTGACCGCCAGTGTCACCATGCTGGCGGCGGTGGCGGGTCAGGCCGCTACCTCCAGTCAGTCGCTGGCGGAGAGGACCTCGCAGCAGGCGGCCTCCCTGGAGGAGACCAGCGCCTCGATCGAGGAAATCTCGGCCATGACCATGCGTAACGCCGAAAACGCCAGCGCCGCCAACCGGCTGATGGAGGAGGCCAAACAGATCATGACCAACGCCAATCGGGCCATGGATCAGCTGACTCAGGCCATGTCCGTCATTGCCGCGGCCAACACCGAGACCTCGAAGATCATCAAGACCATCGACGAAATCGCCTTCCAGACCAACCTCCTGGCCCTAAACGCGGCGGTGGAGGCGGCCCGGGCCGGCGAGGCGGGGGCGGGTTTCGCGGTGGTGGCGGACGAGGTGCGCAATCTGGCGATGCGGGCGGCGGACGCGGCCCGCAACACCGCCCAACTCCTGGAGGACACCAACACCAAGGTGGCCAGCGGGGTGGAGATGGTGCGGGTGACGGATGGCGCCTTCAAACAGGCGGCGGAGCAGACTCAGAAGACCGGCGCCCTCCTGACCGAGATCACCACCTCGTCCAAGGAGCAGTCGATCGGCATCGGCCAGGTGGCCAAGGCGGTGCAGGAATTAGACGAGGTGACCCAGCACAACGCGGCGGACGCCGATCAGGACTCCCAAATCGCCTCCGACATGGAACAGCAGTCGCAGCGGCTGGGGAATTACGTCCACGATCTGGTGCGGCTGGTCAAGGGTTCGGCTGAGGTTTGATGGCGTCGAAAAAGGGCGAATCTACCGCGGCGCGGTCGGGGAGGGTTGGTTTAGGAGGGGTCAGGGGCGACGGGGACGATCAGGTCTAGGGCCAGCAGCCGGGCGATGACCTCGCTTAAGGGCAGGCCGACCACGTTGCTGTAGGATCCGGAGATCTCTTCTACCATGAAGCCGGCCAGGGACTGGATGCCGTAGGC
>JAJYJA010000193.1 GCA_021789795.1 Deltaproteobacteria bacterium
AAGGTCTCGGTTGCCAGTGGCTGGCATTCGGCGGTTTCCGGCAGCAGGCGGGAGAACTCCAGCTCGGCAAACAGCCGCTGCACCGCCGCCATGTCCGGCAAGGGCAACCGATAGTCCTCCAGCCGCTCCGGCACCTCGGCATCCGACTTCAGCCGCACCAAGTCCCGGGAAAGGAAAGCCACCTCCCGGCTGGCCGCCAGGGTCTCCCGCAGCTTCGGGCGCTTGATCTCGGCCAGGGCCGCGAACACCCCCTCCAAGGTGTGGTGCTCGGCGATCAGCCCGCCGGCGGTCTTGGGCCCCACCCCGGCCACCCCCGGCACGTTGTCGGAGCTGTCACCCATCAGGGCGAAGAGCTCGACCAGCCGCTCCGGCGGCACCCCGTACTTTTCCCGCACCGCCGCCGCGTCCAGCAGCCGATCCTGCATCGGGTCCCAGAAGGTGATCCGCTCGTCCACCAACTGCAAGAGGTCCTTGTCTCCCGAGACGATGACCACCCGGCAGCCCAGCCCGGCCAAACGGCGGGCGCTGCTGGCGATCAGGTCGTCCGCCTCCAGGCCGGGCCGCTCCAAGGTCGGGATATTGTAGGCCCGGACAATGTCCCGGATGGCCGGCAACTGCGCCGCCAGGTCGTCCGGCATGGGGGGCCGGTTGGCCTTGTAGGCGGCAAACATCTGATGCCGGAAGGTCGGCCCCTTGCTGTCAAAGGCGATGGCGACAAAGCGCGGCGCCTTGTCGCGCAGCACCCGCAGCAGGATATTGGTGAACCCGAAGCTGGCGTTGGTGGGCAGGCCCTGCCGGGTGGACAGGGGCGGGATGGCGTGATAGGCCCGGTGGATATAGGCGTTGCCGTCGATCAGATAGACGGTTTCAGAGGTGCTCATGGCAATTACCGGGGGGGGTGAGGCGCATCAATCCTGATACAGGTAGCGCTTGATCTTGTGGGTGGCGGTCTTGACAAAGGGCTCGGGATGCTCCCGCACCTGATACAGCCGGCTGTAAACCGGCAATTTATCGTTAACTTGCGCCTTGATCTCGGACAAGAGCCGTCCGACCCAGGCCCGTTGCCCCTCACGATCAGGGGCGGCGCGGTCAGCCAGCTCGTAGTCCAGATAGACCAGGGCCTCGATCCGGTCGCCGCGCTCCACCACCAGGGATTCCACCACCTGGGGAAAGGCGTTGATCCGATCCTCGATGGCCTCGGGATAGATGTTCTCGCCGTGGGAGAGGACGATGACGCTCTTGGCGCGGCCCAGGAGACGCAGGTTGCCCTGACCGTCCAGGAGGCCCAGGTCGCCGGTGGCCAGCCAGCCCTCCGCATCGATGGTCTCGGCGGTGAGGCCGGGGTTACGGTAATAACCCCGCATGACGTTCTCGCCCCGGGCCATGATCTCGCCCACCCCGGTACTGGGGTCGGGATGACGAATCTTGATCTCCACCCCCGGCACCGGCGGCCCCACCGTGCCCTGGGCGACCGACGGGTCGCCCAGGGCGCCGACCGCAAGCAGCGGCGCGGCCTCGGTGAGTCCGTAGCCGATCACGAAGGGGAAATTCGCCTCCCGCAGGAAGGCCTCGGTCTCGCCGTTGATAGCCGCCCCGCCAATGGCCATGATCGCCAGCCGGCCCCCGAAAAAATCCACCAGCCGGCGGCCTAGGCCCCGCAGCACCAGTCCCCGCAACCCTGGCACCCTGACCGCCTGCCGCAGCCAGAACTTGGCCCTCAGCGCGGGCAGGACCCGCTTCTTGTAGATCTTCTCCAGCACCAGGGGCACGGCGCAGATGGCCTGGGGCCGCTCGTGACGGCAGATCCTCTCCAGCGTGGCGGGGGTGGGCCGCCGGTCGGCGTAAACCACCTTGCCGCCTTGGGAGAGGGGCAGCACGAAACCCAGGGTAAACTCATAGGTGTGGGCCAGTGGCAGGATGGAGAGAAAGGTGGTCTCGGGCGGTATGCCGATCACCGCCTGGGCCGAGCGGACGTTGGCCACGATGTTGGCGTGGGAGAGCATCACCGCCTTGGCGTGGCCGGAGGTGCCGGAGGTGTAGATCAGGGAGGCGAGGTCAGCGGGCCGGGGCGCGAGTGAAGGGTCAGGCGGGGCCAGGTCCGACCCCGAGGCGAGCAGGGCCTTGAGGCTGGTGGTGGCCTCGCCGGGTTCACCCGCGCCACCGTCTAAGGTGATGACCACCAGCGCCTGGCCGTCAAAGTCGGCGAGCCGCTCCAGCTGCCGCTGGCTGACGAAGACGAAACGCGCCTCCGCCTCCCGCAGGATGTGGTGGATATCGGCATCGGGGAAATCGGGCAGGATGGGCGCCGCCACCGCCCCGCAGCCGGTGATCCCCAGATAGGCAACCCCCCACTGGGGGGAATTTTCGGCCAGGATGGCCGCGGTCTGCCCCGCCCCCAGGCCCAGGGAACGCAGGGCGGCGGAGAGGCGGCGGGAGGAGTCGCGAAGCTCGCCATAGGTCAGGGCCGGGGCAAAGGCCAGGGCCAGGGCCGGCAGCTCTGGGTGCCGGCCGGCGCTCGACTCGATTAAGCCGTTGATGGTGAGGGAGTCGGGCATGACTCAGCGGATGGCCCGCTGACGCAGGAGGTGATCGGCCAGGGTCAGGCAGACCATGGCCTCGCAGACCGGAAGGATACGGGGGATGGCGGAGATGTCGTGGCGGCCGCCGACCTTGATGGTCACCGGCTGGCGGTCGAGGTTGATCGTCTGCTGGGGCTGGGCGATGGAGGGGATGGGCTTGACCGCCACCCGGAGCACGATCTCGTCGCCGTTTGAGATCCCGGCCAGAATGCCGCCCGCCCGGTTGGAGGCGAAGCCGGAGGGCGTCAGCGGATCGTTGTTCTGGGAGCCGGTAAGCTCCGCCGCCCTAAAGCCCTCCCCGATCTCCACCCCCTTGACCGCGCCGATGGACATCAGCGCCCCGGCCAGGGCCCCGTCCAGCTTGTCGAACACCGGCTCGCCCAGGCCCGCCGGGCAGTTTAAGGCCACGATCTCGACGATGCCGCCCAGGGTGTCGCCCTCCTGCCTCACCTGGGCGATCCTCTCCTCCATTCGCCGCGCCGCCTCCATATCCGGGCAGCGCCAAGGGTTCTGATCGATTACCGCAAGCTCCCGGCGCTGGGTCTCGATGCCACCCAGGGCCACGGTGTAGGCGAGGACCGTGATCCCCTCCCGCCCGAGCAGGAGCCGAGCCACCGCCCCCGCCGCCACCCGGGCCGCCGTCTCCCTAGCCGAGGCCCGGCCCCCGCCCCGGTGGTCGCGGAGTCCGTACTTCTTGAGATAGGTGAGGTCGCCGTGGCCGGGCCGGAAGATGTCCCGCAGGTGGTCGTAGGACTTGCTGTGGGCGTCGCGGTTGAAGATGGCGAGCGCGATCGGGGTGCCGGTGGTCTTACCCTCGAAGACGCCGGCGAGGATCTCCACCCGGTCCGGCTCCTGGCGGGGGGTGGAGGCCGGGCCGGTGCCGGGCCGGCGGCGGTCGAGGTCTTGCTGGATCAGCTCCGGGGTCAGGGCCAGACCGGGCGGACAGCCGTCGATAACCGCGCCGATCCCGGCGCCGTGGGACTCGCCCCAGGTGGTCACCCGGAAGACCGCGCCAAAGGTGTTGCCTGCCATAGTCGTCTCGTGAGGTTAAGTTGAGGGAGGGGCGGGCGGATCGCCCGAGAAACCCTGGGCCAGGGCGACGATCCGGGCCACGATCTGGTTGACCGTCCGCCCGCTGGTGTCCACCGCCAGGTGGCAACCGGCCCGGTAGAGGGGCTCGCGGGCCGCCATCACCTCGGCCGCCTCGGCCACCAGGTCGCGCCCGGTGAGCGAGGGCCTGGGGCTCTTGAGGTTACGGCCCCGCCCGAGCCGGGCGCCAACGGTGTCGAGATCGGCAAACAGCCAGATCACCAGGCCCGCCTCCTTGATCCGGGGCCAGAGCTCCTGATGCAGGATGGCCCCGCCGCCGGTGCTGACCACCAGGCCCGGCTGGCCGCTCACCTCGACGAGCAGCTCCCGCTCCAAGCCCCGGAAATGGGGCCAGCCCTGGGCCGCCACCAGCTCGGCGATCGTCCGTCCCTGCCGGTGCTCCAGTTCCCGATCCAGATCGAGGAAGCGAAGGTTCAGCTCCTTGGCCAGCCGCCGGCCGACGCTGGTCTTGCCGGTGGCCCGGTAGCCGATGAGGAAGATTGACTTGCACATGGGCCTATTTACGCCCTTTGGCCCGACGCTGTCAATGCGTCATTGAACCGCCACCCTTCCCCGGGGCGAAGGGCCAGTCCAGGGCGCCCGATGAGGTTGAAACGCGCCCTCAGCAGCCGCCGGCCTTGCCTTCTACTTTGCCCGACGGCTGATCGTTGCCTAGGCCAGGGCCAATCTCCTTGCCCTGGCACCAGGGCAGCGAACCTACAGCCAGCCCAGTTAT
>JAJYJA010000194.1 GCA_021789795.1 Deltaproteobacteria bacterium
TCTGGTGGGGATCATCGCCTTCGCCGCCTTGAACGCCGCCTATCTGGTCTGGGTGGAGCGCAAGGTGGCGGGGCATATCCAGCGCCGGATCGGACCCAAGGAGGTCGGCCCTTACGGACTCTTGCAGCCGCTCGCCGACGGCGTGAAGTTGATGACCAAGCAGCTCCTGGTGCCGGATGGGGTTGATCCCCTGCTGTTCAAGGTGGCGCCCATCCTGCTTCTGGTGCCGGCGGTCATGTCCTTTGTCACCATCCCCTTCGGCGAGCACCTGGCGGCCAGAAACGTCGATCTCGGGTTACTGATGATCTTCGCCTTCGCCTCGATTAACGTTCTGGGCCTGCTCATCGGCGCCTGGGGCTCGGCCAACAAGTACGCCATCATCGCCGCGGCCCGGGTGATCTCCCAGAACATCGCCTACGAGATCCCCATGCTGCTCACCGCCATCGCCCTGGTGATGGCCACCGGCACCATGAATCTCAACGAGATCGTCAGCCAGCAGGGGGGCGGCCTCTGGCACTGGAATCTGATCCGGCTGACCTATGCCGCCAGCCCGCTGACCCCCATCGCCTTTCTGGTCTTCTTCACCACCATGCTGGCCGAGACCAACCGCGCCCCCTTTGACATGGCGGAGGCGGAGAGCGAGCTGGTGGCCGGGGCCTTCACCGAGTATGCCGGCATGGGGTTTGGGGTGTTCTTCATGGGCGAGTACGCCAACATCGTGGTGGGGGCCTCGCTGGTCACCGTCCTCTTCCTGGGCGGCTGGCAGAGTCCGTTGCCCTTTCTGCCCAACAGCGTGGTCTGGTTCCTGGCCAAGATGTACGCCATTATCTTCACCGTGGTCTGGATCCGCTGGACCTTCCCCCGGACGCAGTTCTACGCCCTGCTTAATCTGTCCTGGAAGGTGCTGATCCCGATCTCGCTCGTCAACCTCGTCCTCACGGCCGGCTGGTTAAAGGTGTTCTAAGATGGCCTACTTAACGGAATTATTCAGCGGCACCAAGAGCCTGTTCGTGGGGCTCGGGATCACCATCAAGGAGTTTGTCAAGCCGGTGGTGACCGTCCAGTACCCCCGCGAGACCATCCCCATGACCCCCCGCTACCGGGGACACATCGAGCTGGTGCGCGACCCGGAGAGCGGCGGCCCCAAGTGCATCGTCTGCGGCATGTGCCAGAAGGCCTGCCCCTCGGGCTGCATCACCGTGGACGGCGAGAAGCGGGAGGGGGTCAAGGGCAAGGTGCTTACCCTCTATCGGCTGGACTTCACCAAGTGCAGCCTGTGCGGGATGTGCGTCGAGAGCTGCAAGCCCGGCGCCATCGACTTCTCCAAGGACTACAATCTCGCCGGCCCCTCGCGTGCGGCCTACGTCTTCGACCTGCTCAAACGGCTGGAGGAAAAACGGTAATGGAACAGACGCTTCTCTCGGCGGAAGGCCTGTCCGGCCTGATCTTCCTGGCCCTGGTGGCGGTGACGGTGATCGGCGCCCTGGTGGCGGTGGCCGCCCAGCGCCTGGTGCGCGGCATCGCGGGCCTAAGCCTCTGCTTCATCGGGGTGGCCGGGCTTTACTACTTCTTGAACAGCCCCTTTGTGGCCATGATGGAGATGCTGATCTACGTCGGGGCGGTGTGCGTGGCCATCGCCTTCGCCATCATGCTGGCCGAGCCCCGCTCCGAGGACAAGGTGGGCAAGACGAGCGGCCTGGGGGCGGTGTTCGGGGTGATCGTCGGCGGCCTGGCCTTCCTGGGGCTGGCCCTGGCCGACAAGCATACCCACTGGGCCGGGGCGCCCTCCAAGCTGAACAGCGGCTCGCTCACCGAGGTGGGCAAGGCCCTGCTCACCTCCTACAGCCTGGTCTTTGAACTGATCTCCTTGGTCTTGTTGGTCGCCATCATCGGCGCCCTGGTTCTGGCACAATCTGGCAGGGACAAATAATTATGCTCGCCTTAAGCTCGCAACTGAACACCTACCTTTTCCTGGCCGCCTTCCTGTTCGCCGCCGGGCTCTACGGCCTGGTGCAGCGCCGCAGCCTGATCGGGATGCTGATCTCCGGCGAACTGGTGCTCTCCGGGGCCTCGGTCAACCTGATGGCCTTCAACCACTTTCTGGCCCCCGATCCCACCGTGGGCCAGATCTTCACCCTGTTCATCATGGGCATCGCCGCCGCCGAGGCGGCCATCGCCCTAAGCATCATCATCGCGGTGTACCGCAACTACCAAACGATTGACGCCGAAGATCTGCACGATCTCCAGGGCTGATGAGAGGTATCAGGCCATGAACGGTTCAACGCCCAACATCGTAGAGTCCTCCAAACTGCTGGTCGCCATTCTGGTGCCGCTCCTAGGCTCGGTGGCGGTGATGCTCACCGGCAAGAAGCGCCCCAACCTGCGGGAGAGCTGCTCGGTGACCGCGGCGGTGCTGATGTTCGCCGTCATCGCCTCCATGGTGCCGGACATCCTGGCGGGCCGCACCCTGCACTACGGCATCTTCAAGATCCTGCCCGGGATCACCGTCACCCTGAGGGCCGACGCCTTCTCGATGATCTTCGCGCTCGCCGCCTCCTTCTTGTGGATCCTGGCCGCCTTCTACTCCATGGGCTACATGCGGGGGCTAAACGAGCACGCCCAGACCCGGTTCAACGCCTGTTTCGCCCTGTCCCTGTTCGGGGCGATGGGGGTGGCCTTCTCTGACAACCTCTTCACCCTCTACCTGTTCTACGAGATCGTCTCCATCTGCACCTACCCGCTGGTCGCCCACCATCAGGATCAGGAGGGCTACGACGGGGCGCGGAAGTACATCGTTTACCTGACCAGTACCGCCAAGGCCTTCCTGCTGCCGGCCATGGCCCTGATCTACGTGCTCACCGGCACCCTGGATTTCGCCACCAACATCTCGACCGGCATCTTTCCGGCGGACGTGAACGCCACCATCGTCACCATCCTCTACATCTTCTGTATCCTGGGCTTTGCCAAGAACGGGGTCATGCCCTTCCATCACTGGCTGCCCGGCGCCATGGTCGCCCCCACCCCGGTCTCGGCCCTGCTGCATGCGGTGGCGGTGGTCAAGGTCGGGGTCTTCTCCACCACCCGGGTGATGCTCTACGTCTTTGGGGTCAACCTGATGCACTCCCTGAACCTGGGGATCCCCACCGCCTACTTCGTGTCCTTCACCATCCTGATGGCCTCGATCATCGCCCTGTCGAAGACCAACTTGAAGGCCCGGCTGGCCTACTCCACGGTCAGCCAGTTGTCCTACATCATCCTGGGGGTGGCGATGCTGACCCCCTCCTCCATCGACGGGGGCCTGATCCACATCGCCAACCACGCCTTCGCCAAGATCACCCTGTTCTTCTGCGCCGGCGCCATCTACGTCGCCACCCACAAGAAGGACATCTCCGAGATGAGCGGGCTGGGACGCACCATGCCCTTTACCTTTGCCGCCTTCGCCATCGCCTCCCTGTCCATGATCGGGGCGCCGCCGGTGGCCGGCTTCGTCACCAAGTGGTATCTGCTGGTGGGGGCGATGCAGGCCCATCAGATAGGCCTGCTCTTGGTGCTCTTGGCCAGCACCCTGCTCAACGTCGGCTACTTCGTGCCGGTGACCTACAGCGCCTTTTTCGGCAAGCGCCCCGAGGGCGAGCGGTTCGAGGGGATCAAGGAGGCGCCGCTGTCCATGGTCATACCGATCATGATCGCGGCCACCATCTCGGTGGTCATCGGCATCTACCCTGATTTCATGATGCAATTCGTCAAGGCGGTGACAGGATGATAATCGTAGAGCTCATTGACTACCTGCGCGACCGGCTGCCGACCGTTATCCGCTGTTGCTACGCGGTGCTGGCGGCAGTGTTCATCATCGACTTTTTCGTCGATAAGGAAGAGGCCCACACCTGGGTGGAGCACATCCCCGGCTTCTGGTCGGTTTTCGGCTTCGTGGCCTGCGTGGCGATCATCATCATCTCCAAGTGGTTCGGCCACCAGGGGATCATGACCAGAGAGGATTACTATGAATGACATCTGGATCCACCCCTCGCTGATCCTCATCGCCGGGGCGGCGCTGCTCCCCCTCTTCAAGGGGATACCGCGCCGCACCTGGCTGATGCTGGTGCCGGTGCTCGCCTTTATCGATGTCTGGCAGTTCAGCCATCCGGGGATGTGGGGCAGCGTCCAGTTTTTGGATTGGCAGCTCGTCTTTGGCCGCATCGACCGCTTAAGTCAGGTCTTCGCCTACATCATGACCCTGATGTGCATCGTCGGCACCCTCTACGGCCTGCACGTGGACGACGACCTCCAGCACATCGCCGCCTGGCTTTACGTGGCGGGCTCGCTGGGGGTGATCTACGCC
>JAJYJA010000195.1 GCA_021789795.1 Deltaproteobacteria bacterium
TCGTTTTCGTAACTATCCAGCTTAATGCCGCAGAATTGGCACCGGCTGGGGGCCGTAACTATTCAGCCGCGCCCCAGATGCGCGAAACCAGCCGGCGAGCTATACTTTCGGTATGTGAGCCGGCTGGTGACCAAGCAGATGGGGTGCGGCTGGATAGTTACTCGTTTTCTCCCCTCGCCCCCAAGCTGGCCGGGGCGAGTCCCCCTGAGCCCGAAACACCCCCGGCGACGTAAGCCATCGAGTGGCAACAACCTACAAGCAGCCTCGCGGCGACGGCACCGAAAACTTTTTAAGAGTCGGGGGAAATTGTCCAAGTTGTTTCCGCACGGCTCCTATCCTTACAACAACCCCTGCCTCGGAAAATAACATGCCCGACACAAGCCCATCCCACATCCTGGTCGTCGAGGACAACCTTGACAACCTGTTGGTGCTGCAATCCACCCTCGAACATGCCGGATACCAGGTCTCCACCGCCTTAAACGGCGAGGAGGCGCTGCAGTTGCTGCAAGAAGATCAGGGCGTCCAGGTGGATTTGATCCTCTCCGACGTCATGATGCCCGGCCTGTCGGGATATGATCTATGCCATGTCCTGCGCCGCGACCTGACGCTGAACGAACTGCCCATCGTCCTGATCACCGCCAAGCGGACCGACGAGACCGACGCCCTCCAAGGCATGAATGCCGGGGCCGATGACTACCTCGTGAGGCCGGTTGATCCTCAATTGCTGACCAAGAAAATCCAGGTGCTGCTGGACCGAAAAAGATGCCTGGACTCCTGGCGTCAAAGGCACCAGGACAAGGTGGCGGAGATTGACCTCCGGGAGTGGAACACCCGGATGCTGGTGCACGACATGCGCAATCCCCTCTCGGGCGCCATGGCGGCGATAAGCCTGCTGGAGATGGACCCCAACCTGACCCCGAACCAGCAGCTACTAGCGGATAAGGCTATACAATGCTTGGAGAAACAAAGCGATATGCTGGAAGACATCCTGGCCACGGCGGCGGCCCAGAATGGCCGTCTGCATCTAAACCGGGGGGATTTCGATCTGGGAGAGTGCGTGCGGGAGCAGGTGTTGTTACAGGAGGAAACGGCGGCCTTCAAGAGGATCGCGCTTGACTGCCAGGGGCTTGACGGAGGTTGGCGGGTAGAGCGGGGAGATCGCCGGCTGCTGGGCCGGGTGGTGGCCAATCTGTTGATAAACGCCTTGAAGTATGCCGACCGGAGTACCACCGTCATCGTCTGGATCGGCCCGCCAGCGGCGGCGCCCATCTCCCTGCCGGACACCGAGAGCCGCCTGACCTTCATGATCATCAACGAGGGCCAGCCGATCCCAGCATCGGCCCAGGAGTGGATCTTCCAACCCTTTGCCCAGATGACGACTGGCGGTCAGTCCAACCACCGGGTCTCGGGGGTTGGACTGGGCCTCTGCTTCTGCCAGCAGATCATCCGCCTGCACGGGGGCCAGGTGGGGGTGATCTCTCCTCTGCCGGACTGGTCCGACAGGGGAGTGGCCTTTCACTTCACCCTGCCCTGAGGTGAAAACCACCATCAGGAAACCGCCCGACAGCCACGGCGGCGAGTATAAACTAGGGCCTGGCCGCTAACGGGAGAGGATCCCCAAAATCATCTTGGTGTTAGACCACCCCTCCCCCTCATCATCCTTCACCATTTTGTAAAATTCACACAACTGACAATTGCCGAGTTTGTTGGCGAAGGTGCCTTGAATATTGCCGCCGCACAGGGAGCCGGTGACGGCCCAACAGGTGCGGCCTCCATTTTTGCCCGAATTTATCCGATCGAGCCGGTTTTCCATGGTTACCGGACAGATCCCCAGCTCCTGGGTCTTGGGGCCGCCCGGTTCCCGACCACATCTCATGAATTCCCAGCAGTTCATCTTGCGCATGTGCTCCGATGGTGAGGGCCGGTGCTGACTTTTCACGCCGTCATTCTCCTGGGGGATGGCTTATCCGCCAGTGTGCCAACGGAAATAGGCCAGGCCACGGGACAAGCGGTCAGCGGGAGATTAAGCCAATTTTGATGGCGTCGCAAAAAGGCCGATCTACTGCGGCGCGTGGCGGTTTGGCTCGTTCGGCATACCATCTGTATGGCCTCACTCGCCAAACACACCCCGCGCCTTGTATATCGGCCCTTTTGCTTAGCCATCGGCTACCTTTTTGCGAGATCATCAATTTTTATCGAACATATCACACCCCGGCCGCTCACAAAAGGCAAAATTGATGACCTCGCCAAAAGGCAAGCCGGGGGATGCGGGTCGAGAATCTTTTCCGCCCCGGTCAACGTCTCTCCGGCACCCCCAGGGCCTTTAAGATCAAGCCCAGGGGACAGAATTTGGTGAGCCCGAACTGAAAGAGGTTGGCGCCCACGAAGGCGGTGAGCCACAGCCAGTAGGGGCTGTGGAAGAAAGGGCTGGCCGGGGCTCCCAGGGCCAGACTGACCAGGATGAAGGTGCCGGCAATGGTGTGGATCCAGTCGTTGATGATCATGGCGGGTTTCCTCATTTGGGGGTGATGGCGGGGGGCGGCGGGGTTTCGCCGATCTCCGCGCAGTAGAGACGGCGCAGCACCAGAATCAGCTCCCTGAGTCCGGGGGCGGCGATGGAGTAGTGGACGAAGTTGGCCTTCTTTTCGGTGACCACCAGGCCCTGGTGCTGGAGCCGTTGCAGGTGCTGCGAGACGTTGGCGTAGGAGGTGTCCAGACGTTCATGAATCTGGCTCACGCTTAACCCCTCGTCGGCCAGCAGGCAGAGGATCTTCAACCGGATGGGGTTGCCGATGGACTTGATGATCTTGGCCAGGTTGGTGATGGTGGCGGGCTGCATGGGCTGGTATCGGGATTTTTCAGTATTCAATTTTTTGCTAACATACCAGATGCGGCCCCTGGGTCAAGGGGAAAATGGCGCCGGGCGCTCCCGCCACCGGCGAAATCCATCGGCCTCGTCCCGCCTAGCTCTCCTCTTCCGGCTCCGCAAGCTCCGTCGGGTCAAACGGCAGCAAGGCCAGCGCCTCGCTGCCCGGGAGCTCTTGCACGTTCTTGAGTTTCCGCCCCACCGCCCGGGACCGCACTTGCGCCTTTTCGATGGTATCCGATGCCTGGTGGAGTTTTTTCTGCACGGCTTCCAGGACATCGCCATACTTGGTCCACTCGGTTTTGACTGCGGCCAGGAGATTCCAGACCTCGCTGGAACGCTTTTGGATGGCCAGGGTGCGGAACCCCATCTGCAGGCTATTTAAGATCGCCCAAAGGGTGGTCGGGCCGGCAATAACCACCCGGCAATCACGTTGGATCGCCTCGGTCAAACCCGTTCTGCGGATGACCTCGGCAAAAAGCCCCTCGATGGGCAAAAACAGAATGCCAAAGTCCGTGGTCTTGGGCGGGTTCAAGTACTTGTGGCAGATGTCCCCGGCGCAGGCCTTAACCCGGTTCTCCAGCTGTTTTCCCGCCACCTCCACCCCGTCGCTGTCGGCCTTCTCCTGGGCATCAAGCAATCGCTGGTAGTCTTCGACCGGGAACTTGGCGTCAATCGGCAGCCAGACCGTCTCCTCCTTGTCCAGGCCCTGACCTGGCAGCTTGATCGCAAATTCCACCCGCTCGCCACCGTCCTTCGTGGCCACGTTGGTGGCGAACTGATCGTGGTTGAGCACCTGCTCCAGCAAGGCGCCAAGCTGCACCTCCCCCCAGGTGCCACGGGTCTTGACGTTCGTGAGCACCTTTTTTAGGTCGCCAACCCCGGTGGCAAGCGACTGCATCTCGCCCAGCCCCTTGTGCACCAGCTCCAAACGTTCGCTGACTTGTTTGAAGGACTCTCCCAGACGTTTTTCCAGGGTGCCCTGAAGTTTTTCGTCCACGGTTTGCCGCATTTGCTCAAGCTGCTTGGCGTTATCGGTCTGGATGTTTTGGAGTTTAGTCTCCACCGTGGCCCTGACCGCCTCCAGTTTTTTTTCATTGGAATCCGAAAGCTTGCCCATATTGGCCGACAAGGCTTCAAGTTGATTTTTTTGCTGTTTCGCCAACTCGCCCATGGTCTTGGTGTTGGCGTCCGTGATGCCCCTTAGGGCGGCTATGACCTCTTCCCTTAGCTGTTTGGCGCCGGTAGCGGACTCCGTTCTGATCCCGTCAAGTTTCTCTCCACTGGTCTTGGTCAAGGAGGCGATCTGCGCCGAGAAGGCCTCAAGCTGAGCCTTCTCGGCGCTGCTTAGATCCTTCATGGTGTCGGCCATGGTCTTGGACATGCCGGTGAGAGTCTTCACCACCTCTTCCCGAAGCTGCTTGCCTCCCTCGGCGGATTCGACACGAAG
>JAJYJA010000196.1 GCA_021789795.1 Deltaproteobacteria bacterium
CGATCACCGACCGCTTGATAAGGAATTTATTCTCTAAAATACCGGTAAAATCTTGGCGATCAAAGGTGGTGGCAAGTGAAAACTGCGGGTTGTCGAAGCGGATGTCCTTGAGCTGGACAATCGAGTCCATGATCTCCCGGCTCCAGTACTTGCGGCAGGTCTTGACCATGCCGAAGGGAAAGCCGTGCAGGGAGACGTCGAAGATATGCCCCCGGCGGGTGAACCAGGTGGCCAGGCCGCCGAACTGGTGGTGGTGTTCGAGGAGCAGCACCTGATGCCCGGCCCGGGCCAGGCGGTTGGCGGCGGTGAGCCCCCCTAGTCCTGAGCCGATGACGATGGCGTCGTAGTCGGGGGCCAGCTCGTCGATAGCGTGATAGACCATGATGACGTCTTGTGTTCCGTGTGCTTTTGATTAATCGGCCAACCGGCCCGCATCCGGCAGGACATGCCGGTTGACCACCGTCACCCCGCTCAGCATGGCGCCGACGATGCCCAAAAATCCCTGATCGGTGCCGGCCAGGAAGAGGTTACGGTAGCGGGTGGCGCCGTCCTTGACCTTGAGCGGGCTGCCATAGACCGCCCCCGCCTCCTTGGCGCTGAAATCCTCGATGGTGAGGGGGGTAAAGGTGTCTTGATATACTACCTTTGGCCCGAAATTCCCAACCATTTTGCCGACCTTGGCCAGGGATTGCCCCTGGCAGCGCCGTTTGAGCGCCTGGTAGTCCGGCCCCCGCCCGGGGCCGTCGCCCGCCGCCTGGCGGAAGAGGTCGTAGTTGGCGGGGTGGGTCACCCGGATGCGGGCCAGCTCGCCCTCGGGCAACCCCTGAAAATTCTCGGGAAAATTTATCACCCCCACCTCAAGATCGACCGCCTGTTGGGGCCGGCGATAGACGAAGCGCTCCCGGTCGCTGTAAAAGATGCAGGTGGCGTCACGCCGCACCCCGGAGAGGGCCGGACGGGGCAGGAGGTAGATCGACTCCATGAAGCTGATCCGGCCCTGGTAGTCCGCCCGCTCCCCGGCCAGGCAATCGGGCAGCATCCGCATGGTGCCGGGGGCGCCGACGGTGGAGATCACCGCCTGCGCCTTAAGCTCCTCGCCACTGGCCAGCCGCAGTCCCACCACCTCATCCCCCCGGACGATCAGGGCCTGCACCTCGGCAGACAGCCGCAGCTCTCCGCCCAACTTCTGATAATGACTAAGAAGCAGGTCGAGAAAGTCGCGGATGCTGCCCTGGGGCCGGAAGAAACCCTCCAAAAACACGGCCTGGAACATAATCACCAACTGGGCGAGATCCATGTCGTCCTCCTGGCTGTTGCCGTAGATCATCAGCGGGCAGAGGAGCATCTCGACTAAGAGCGGCTCGGGGATGAAGGTGGCGAGCAACTCCCGGGCCGAGCGCCAGGGGCGGATGGCGAAGGGGTCGTAGGCGCGGACGAAATCGACAAGCCGGCCAAAGCCCGGCCTTGAAGCGGGAAAGCGCTCCTCGATCTGACTTGTCAGCAGGGCGATATCGTTGCCAAAATGCAGCGTTTGCGAGGGGAAGGCAATTTCCGAGCCGAGCTGCTCGTGGGTGATGAAGTGCTGGCGGGACAGCTTGAGCTGCCGAAGCAGCCGGTTCAAGGGGGCGTTGCGCTCACCTGGGCCGGCGTAGTTGGTCATGGCGTGCAGGCCGGTTTCCAGCAGGTGGCCACGCCGGTAATAGTAGGAGTTTAGCCCCCCCGGACGCAGATGCCGTTCGAGCACCAGCACCGGCAGTTCAAAACGGGCCAGCCGGATGGCGGCGGCCAGCCCCGACATGCCGCCGCCGATGATGACGACCGGGTCTCGCACCGCCGCGTTAGAGGTGGCGCAGTTTGGGTTCCAGGTAGTTGACGCAGGATTCGAGGGTGTTTAACTGCGGGTAGTCCTCTTCCGGGATCTGGAGCTTGTAGCGCTTGCGCAGCTCCATGACGATGTCCAGAAAATCCATCGAGTCGAGATCGAGCTGATCCCGCAACGGACGGTCGGCGGCCAGGGCGGCGGTGTTGGCCTCCTCGTCGATATCCTTGATTATTTCAATGACTATTTCCTTGATCGCATCTCTGGTCATCAGCACTCCTCAAGACTGGGTGCGGGCGCGGCCAGGAGGGGAGAGCCCCCCGCCGTCAAACCCCGCACCTAAGCTCCGTTTCATATTTTTTTGACGATAATCACCGAGTTGATCCCCAACATCCCAAAGGAGTTGTTGAGGATGACGTCAACCCTCTCCACCCGCCGGGCCTGGTTGACCACCAGGTTGGGCAGGGCGCATTCGGGGTCTAGCCGTTCCACGTTGATGGTCGGATGCACCAGGTGGTCGTCAAAGGCCGGCAGGTTGGCGGCCAGTTCCAAGACCCCGGCGGCACCCATGGCGTGCCCGATGATGCTCTTGGTGTTGTTGAAATAGGTGTGCGGGCAGTCGGCAAAGATCTCCACCAGCCCCCGGCACTCCTCGATGTCACCCTGCCTGGTGCCGGTGGCGTGGGTGTTGACGATGTCGATGTCCGCAGGCCGCAACCCGGCCCGCGAGAGGGCGAGCCGCACGCACTCGGCCTGCCGGGGGCCATGCGGCAGAACAAAATCCAGGGCATCGGAGTTCATGGCGTAACCGACGATCTCGCCGTAAATTTTCGCCCCCCGCTGCCGGGCCCGTTCCAGGGTCTCCAGGCAGTAGAGACAGGCCCCCTCCGAGATGACGATCCCGTCCCGGTCGAGATCAAAGGGCCGGCTGGCCTGGGTGGGGTCGGGATGGGAGGCCAGCGCCCCCTGGGCCTTGAAGCTCGCGAAGATGCCAAACGAGCCCACCGACTCGGACACCCCGCCGCAGAGCGCCAAATCGACATCACCCAGACGCAGCATCTGCACCCCCTGGATCAGGGCGGCGTTACCGGCGGCGCAGGCGGCGCCCACCGAGTAATGGGGGCCGGTGATCCCCAGGCTCATGGTGATCTCGCCCGCCGGGTTGTTCAACACCGTGCGCGGGTTGTGGTGGTGGGTCCAGTAGTCCACGTTATAGCCGTACTGGCTGATATTGTAGACCTCGTTTTCGGTCTCCACCGTGCCGTGCTCGGTCAAGCCGATATAGACCCCGGTGCGGTCGGGACGGTAACCGGCGCCCTCGGCAAGGGTCAGCCCGGCGTCCAGCAGGGCCTCGTGGGCCGCGTACACCCCCAGGCAACCGGCCCGGGTGCCGCGCTTGTTGTCCTTCTTCTTGCGGTGCTTGGTCTCGGGAAAGACGCAGACCCCCGCCGGGACGCGCCCCATGTAGCGCAGCTCGATCTCCCGGATCTCGCTTCTCCCCGCCAGCACCTTGGCCCGGAAATCGGCCAGGTTGTCGGCGTTGGGAGCGGCAAGGCCGATACCGGTTATGACCACCCGCTGGTGGGCTGGCAGCTTCTCCATCATCCCTCGTCAAACCCCATAAAAAAGGAGGAACTTTACTAAAAAGATAGCGGGTTGTCGATAGGATTGTGCGATGCCGGGCTTATTCAAACTGGGCCTTGAAGCGGACGAACTCGGCCTGCAGACCGGCCAGCTCGGCCCGCAACTCCGCCACCTCTTGGGTCAGGGCGGCAAGCCGGTCGTTTTCCTGTCTGACCTGCACCGTGGCGGCCTCGGGCCGGGCCGCATACTCCTCGACCACCGGCTCTCCGCTCAGGAGCTGGGCGTAGCGGCACTCCTTGCGGCCCGGCTGGCGGGGCAGCCGGAGCACGTAGCCCGTCTCGGCGAGCGCCGTCAGGGTGGACTCTACCTCCTCCAGGGACTCGAAGGGATGGGCGCGTTCGGCGCGGCCCCGCAACTCGCCCACCGTCTGCGGGCCGCGCAGGAGCAACACCATCAGAATGGCCGCCTCCCGGCCCAACAGGTTGTGCCGTTTGACAAAGGTCTCGGCGTACTTGGGCACCCGGCTGGCGTCGCTCCGCACCACCAGGCGCTTCTCCCGCAGGGAGCTCAGGGCCCGGACCACGGTGGTCTCGTCGTAATCGACCACCGGGTCACGGTTGGACTTCTGGTTGCAGGCGGCGGTCAGGGCGGCGAGCGACAGGGGATAGTACTCCGGCGTCGTCATATCCTTCTCGATCAACGCCCCCAGCACCCTGACCTCGGTATCGTCTAGGATAAAATCCATCGTCCCGCCTCCGTCCGTCCCCTGGCCTCGCCCGTCAGCTTAACACCCCGCCGATCCGGCCTCAATCCAAAAAGGCAATGTCCACCGGGGGCCGCAGGGTGGCGCAGGTGGACAGGGCCTGATGCACCTTATGCCGCTTGAACTCCTCGATCAGCGCCTGATCGG
>JAJYJA010000021.1 GCA_021789795.1 Deltaproteobacteria bacterium
TAAGCAAAAGGGCCGATATACAAGGCGCGGGGTGTGTTTGGCGAGTGAGGCCATACAGATGGTATGCCGAACGAGCCAAACCGCCACGCGCCGCAGTAGATCGGTCTTTTTGCGACGCCATCAAGTCTTGGAATGATACTTGGTCTTGCCTTTCCTCCCCGCCCAGGCCCGGCATCCGGCCGGACAATTATCAGGTTGCGCCGACCGTTGTCTCTGCGATATGATAACTTGGATAAGGGAAATGACCTTCCCAACGGATCATATGGCAATTATTACCGAATCTATCCGCGATGCCCGTTAATCCTCCCCCCGGCAGGAGACCGCCACCTTGAGTTTACCCCTCATGCCGCGGATAGGGCTGGCGGCGTTCATCATCCTGCTGGGTCTCGCGGGCCCGGCCGGGGCGGATTACGGCTCGTCGCCGACCAAGGGGCGACCCGCCGTCCTCACCTTAAGCACCGAGGACGAGGCGCCCGACTCGATGCCCGGCGACCGGGGATTCTGCGACCGGGTGGTGACCCTGGCCCTGCGGCGGCTGGGGATTAAGGCCAAAATCGTGCGCCTGCCCTCGGAGCGGGCCCTGCGCAACGCCGACGACGGCCTGGAGGACGGCACCTTTTCCCGGGTGGGCGGCACGGTCATCACCAGCGGCTACCCCAACCTGGTACTGGTGCCGGAGCCGCTGATCCGCTTCGACTTCGTGGCCTTCGCCAAGGACGCCAATCCCAAGATCGAGGGCTGGCAGAGCCTGGCCCCCTACCGAGTGGGCATCGTCAGCGGCTGGAAAATCTTGGAGCAGGAGAGCACCGTGGCCCGGGCGGTCTTCACCGCCCACGAGGCGGACGCCCTGTTGCGGATGCTGGCGGCGGGCAGGATCGACCTGGCCATCTACGATCGCCAGCAGGGGCTCTACCTCATCCGCGCCCTGGGCCTGACCGCCCTGCACCCCTTAAGCCCGCCCCTGATGCGCCAGGACATGTACCTCTACCTGCACCGCCGCTACCAGGCCCTGGTGCCCGTCCTGACCGAGGCCTTGGCCCAGATGAAGCGGGACGGCGCCTACCAGGCCATCGTCCAGAAGACCGAGGAGGGGCTACAAGGGCCATGACCTCCATCCTCCCGCCCCGGCAATCCTTAAGCTACCGGCTGCTGGCCCTGCTCCTGGTCATCAGCCTCTCCGTCTCCCTGCTCCTGACCGGGCTGATGGTCGGGCGCGACTACCGCCAGGCGATTCAGGAAGTGGACAGCCAGATGGCCCTGATCGCCGAACGCGACGTGCCGGTGATCGAGGACAACCTGTGGGTCATGGACAACGACGATGTCCGGGTGGTGCTGCGCGGGCTCCTGCACAGCCCCTACCTCTGGCACGCCTTAATCGAGGATCAGAAGGGCCAGTTGAGCATCGAGGAGGGTGAGGCCCCGTCCGGCCATCTCCTGCAACGGGAGTTACCCCTGGCCTACACCTACGACGGCCAGACCGTCAACCTGGGCCGGCTCAAGATCGATTTTTCCCTGGACGAATTGTACAACGCCCTGCTCGCCGGGGCGGGGCAGCGGCTGCTGGTCAACGGCGGCGGGGTGCTGCTGGCGGCCCTGGCCTTCTTCTGGCTGCTGCAAGCCATGCTAACCCGGCATCTGCTGGCCATCTCCACCTATCTCAAGGAACACGACGACTGGGATGACGCCACCCCGCTGCGCCTGACCGGCCGGCCAGGCCTGCCGACGACGGAGGAGGTGGACGAACTGGAACGGATCGTGCTGGCGATCAACGACCTGCGCCGCCACCAGCGGGAGGCGGTCACCGCCTTGCAGGCCGAAATCGGCACCCGCCGCCGGGCCGAAGCCTCGTTAAGAGAAAGCGAGGAGATACTGCGGGCCATCTTCGAGCAGGCGGCGGTGGGCCTGGCCCGGATCGATCCCGAAAACGGCTGCCTCTTGCAGGTGAACCAGCGCTACTGCGACCTGGTCGGCTACAGTCCGGAGGAACTGACCGGCAGGCCCTATCAGTCCCTGACCCATCCCGACGACCGGGCCTCGGGGTCTGACTGCCTGCGCCGGTTGCGGCTGGGCTCCTGCCGCTCGTGCAGCCTGGAGCAGCGCTATCTCCGCCTAAACGGCGAGCCGGTCTGGGTGCAGTTGACCATGTCCCCGGTGCGGGCCGCGAACGCGATGCCGGCCGGCTATATCCTGGTGGTCGAGGACATCGGCCCCCGCCGGGCGGCGGAGGCGGAACTGGCCGGGCACCAGCGGCTGCTGGAGGATCTGGTGCGGCAACGCACCGAGGAGCTAAGGGAGCGCAACCAGCGTCTGGCGGCCTTGAATCAGCACTTCGTGGGCCGGGAGCTGCGCATGGCGGAGCTGAAGGCCGAGAACAAACGCCTACGCCAGGCCGCCGGGGCCGCCAGCCCGGGAGAGCCTCGGGGGTGAGGCTAACCACGCCCCTCGCCCTCCTCCTGGCCCTCTGTCTGCTCGCCGGCTGGCCGTCCACCCCCCTGGCCGCCGGGGCCGAAGAGGTCAACCTCCACCAGACGCTGCGGGTGGTGATGGACGACAACTACCCGCCTTACGTCTTCAGGGACCCCAAGACCGGGGGGCTCCAGGGCATCCTGATCGATCAGTGGCGGCTGTGGGAGGCCAAGACCGGCGTGAGGGCGCATCTCACCGGCATGGACTGGGGCAAGGCCCAGCGCCGGATGCTGGCCGGGGAGTTCCAGGTCATCGACACCATCTTCCGCACCCCCAGCCGGGAGGCGCTCTACGACTTTAGCCGCCCCTACGCCAGGATCGAGGTGCCGGTCTTCTTCAGCGCCGGCATCTCCGGCATCCGGGGGGTGGCCGACCTAAGCGGCTTCGTGGTGGCGGCCAAGGCCGGGGACAGCGTCGTCGAGTTCCTGCGCCAGCACGGGATCAGCCGGATCGAGACCTACCCCAGCTACGAGAGGCTCCTCGCCGCGGCCCGGGATGGCAAGGTCAAGGTCTTCACGGTGGACAAGCCGCCGGCCCTCTACCTCCTAAACCGGATGGGCCTGCTAGACAGGTTCCGCCAAGGCCCGGACCTCTACCAAGGCGAGTTTCACCGGGCGGTGCGCAAGGGCGACACCGCCCTGCTCGGTCTGGTCGAGGACGGCTTCGCCAAGATCTCGAAGCAAGAGTACCAGGCCATCGACCGCCGCTGGCTGGGCTCGCCGCTCATCGCCGCCGCCCGCCCTTACCGGCGTTACGCCCTGCACCTCCTGGCCGGGGCCACGGCCCTGGTGGCGACCTTGGGTCTCTGGCTGTGGCTGACAAGACGGATGGTGGCCAGTCGCACCCGGGACCTACGCCGGGAGATCGCCCAAAGGGAGAAGACCGAGGCCTGGTTGCAGTCCCTGGTCCGCGCCATCCCCGACCTGGTCTGGTTCAAGGACCTTGAGGGCGCCTATCTGTTCTGCAACCCCCGGGCCGAGGCCTGGTTGGGCCGCCCGGAGGCGGAGATTATCGGCCTTAACGATCACCAGCTCATGGACCAGGGCCTGGCCCAGATCTTTCGCCAAAGCGACCAGGCGGCCCTGCTGAGCGGCGGGCCGGTGGCCAGCGAACGGGAGCTGGCCTTCGCCGACGGCCATCGGGAAAGGCTCGCCATCGTCAAGACCCCGGTGCGCGACCGAGATGGCCGTCCGACAGGGGTGCTGGGCATCGCCCGCGACATCACCGCCATGCGCCAGGCCCAGGAACGGATGCGGGAACGGGAGGAACTGTTCTCCAACATCGTCGAGCAGGCCATGGACGCCATCGTCCTGATCGACGGCGAGAGCGGGACATTTTTGGAGTTCAACCAGGCGGCCCACCAGAACCTGGGCTACAGCCGGGAGGAGTTCGCCGGACTTAAGATCGCCGACATCGAGGCCCAGCAGACCCCGGAGGAAATCGCCCGCAATATGGCCCTCCTGCGGCAACTTCCGGGGATGAGCTTCGACACCCAACACCGCCGCCGCGACGGCAGTCTGCGGGAGGTGTGGGTCAGCGCCCGGCAGATCGTGACGGCGGGCCGGCCCGCCCTGGCGGCGGTATGGCGCGACACCACCGAGCGCCGCCGCCAGGAGGCGGAACTGGATCGCTACCGGGCCAGCCTGGAGACCCAGGTGCGGGAGCGCACCTCCGAGCTGGAGTCGGCCCAGCAGGCCCTGCTCAACCTGCTCGACGACACCCGGGCGGCCAAAAACTCCCTGGAGCAGGCCAACCTGCGGCTCCAGGAGCTGGATCGCTTAAAATCCCTGTTCATCGCCTCCATGAGCCACGAGCTGCGCACCCCGATGAACGCCATCATCGGTTACGCCTCCATCCTGGAACAGGGCTGGGACGGCCCCCTAAGCGACCGGCAGCGGCAGGGGGTGGAACGGGTGCTGCGGGCCGGGCGGCATCTGCTGGGCCTAATCAACGACATCATCGACCTGGGCAAGATCGAGGCCGGGGTCTTCGAGGCGGCCAGGGACGAATTCGACAGCCAGGCCATGGGCCGGGAGGCGGTGGAGATGGTGACGGGCGAGGCCCAGGCCAAGGGGCTCGCCCTGCGGGTTACCCTCTGCGCCGCGCCGCTGCGCACCGACCGGAAACGCCTGACCCAGGCGCTCATCAACCTGCTCGGCAACGCCATCAAGTTCACCGCCCAGGGCGAGGTGCGCCTGACCATGGAACGACGGGCCCGGGAGGCCCTGGACGGCGACCTGGCCCGCCGCCTGGCCCGCTCGCCCCATCAGGAGTTTCTGTGGGTGGAGGTGGCGGACACCGGCATCGGCATGCGGGAAGAGGAGTTGCCCCGGCTGTTTAAGCCCTTCTGCCGCCTGCACGAGACCGGGCGCTCCGTCTATCCCGGCGCCGGCCTGGGGCTGTACCTGACCGGGCGGCTGATCCGCGAGGCCTTGGGCGGCGAGATCGTGGCGCGCAGCGAGGCGGGGAAGGGCAGCGTCTTCACCCTGGCGGTGCCCACCCAGCTGTAACTATCCAGCCGCACCCCATCTGCTTTGTCACCAGCCGGCTCACATACCAAAAAGTATAGCTCGCCGGCTGGTTTCGCGCATCTGGGGCGCGGCTGAATAGTTACGGTCCCCAGCCGGTGCCAATGCTGCGGCAATAAGCTGGATCGTTACACCCAGCTTACATAAAACCACTACCGACGGCTGGCAGCCAGCCCGTCACAACCTAAAAGACAGGACGATGAAGATACTGATCGTAGAAGATTATCTGGAAGACCGGGAGCTTATGCGGCGGATCGTCGAGCACCACGGCCACGAGGCCATCGAGGCGGGCGACGGTCAGGAGGCCCTGGCCCTGGCCGAACGGGAGACGCCCGACCTGATCGTCTCCGACCTGCTGATGCCGGGCCTAGACGGCTTCGGGCTGCTCAAGGCCATCGCCGAGCGGCCCCGCCTGCGGCAGGTGCCGTTCATCGTCTATTCCGCCATCTACACCGACCTGCGGGAAAAGGAGTGGGCCCTTTCCCTGGGCGCCGACGCCTTCCTGGTGAAGCCGCTGCCGCCCGAAGCCCTGTGGGAGGAAATCGAGCGGGTCTTGTCCGCCAAGGGCCAGGCGCACCGGAAACGCCAACGCCCCGCCCCCAAGGAGGAGACCGAGTTCCTGAAGGAGTACTCCACCACCGTCGCCTACCGCCTGGAGCAGAAGGTCAAGGAGTTGCAGGACACCCAGTCCAGGCTGGCGGTGAGCGAGAGCCGCTACCGGCTGCTCTTCCTCTCCCTGCAAGACGTGATCTTCATCGCCGACCCGTCCCTGCAGATCACCGACGTCAACCAGCCCGCCCTGCGCCGCGTCCTGGGTTTCGAGAGCGAGGAGGTGGTGGGCGGCGAGCTGTGCATGTTCTTCGACGACATCCTGCCCGCCGCCGAACTCAAGCGCCGGTTGTGTCAGCTTACCCCGGAGCGGGGAGAAACGGCCCGCTTCCGCACCCCGGTGCGCCGCCGGGACGGCAGCCTGATCGCCGGCCAGGTATCCACCTGCGGGATGTTTGACCTGGCGGGCCGCCAGGTGGGGGCCATCGTCAGCTTGCGGGACGTCACCCGCGAGGAGACGGCCACGGAAGAGGCCCGCCTGGCCCACCAGGAGTGGGATCGCACCTTCGACGCCATCAACGACGTGGTGACCGTCCAGGATCGCGAGATGCTGATCACCCGGATCAATGCCGCCGGCTGCGCCCTGTTCCACGCCCAACCGGGCGACCTGGTGGGCAAGCACTGCTACGAGCTGTTCACCGGACTTGACGCCCCCTGCGAGGGTTGCCCGGTGGTGGAGTCGGCCAACGATTTCCAGCCCCATTCCCAGGAGGTACATCACGCCACCCTGGACAAGACCTTCCAGGTCACCGCCATCCCCATCCTGGACCAGGGCGGCCAGTTGACCGGCATCGCCCATTTCGCCCGCGACATCACCGAGCAAAAAGAGGTGGAACGGCAGTTGCGCCAGGCCCAGAAGCTGGAATCAATCGGCATCCTGGCCGGCGGCATCGCCCACGACTTCAACAACATCCTGACCGCCATCTTCGGCTACGGGGAGCTCTTGGACATGAAGCTGCCCGAGTCGTCGCCCGAGCGGGAAGACCTGCGCCAGGTGCTCGACGCCGCCCACCGGGCCCGGGAGCTGGTGCGCCAGATCCTGACCTTCAGCCGTAGCGGCGAACGGGTCTTCGAGCCCCTGGCCCTGGCGCCGGTGGTCAAGGAGGCCTTGAAGCTGCTGCGCGCCTCCCTCCCCGCCACCATCGCCATCCAGCAGGAGATCGACCGCGAGTGCCGGCTGGTGATGGCCGACGCCACCCAGATCCACCAGGTGATCATGAACCTGTGCACCAACGCCTTCCACGCCATGCGGGAGACGGGCGGGACGCTGACCGTCTCCCTGCGCGAGGTCGAGGTGCGCTCCGAGGGCAACGAACTGCCGACCTGGCACTCCCCGCCGCCGGGGGTCTATCTTCAGCTGACGGTGGGTGACACCGGCAGCGGGGTGCCGTCCTACCTCACGGAAAAGATCTTCGAGCCCTACTTCACCACCAAGGAGCGCGGCGAGGGCACCGGCCTGGGGCTGTCGGTGGTGCACGGCATCGTCCTGGCGCACGGCGGACATATCGGGGTGGAGGGCGGCGAGGGCCGGGGGGCCATCTTCCGGGTCTATCTGCCGACCATGGCCAACCAGGACGAGCATCCGGTGTCGCCCGCCGTCCGCCTGGCCAATATCTCCGGCGCCGGCGAGCGCATCCTCCTGGTCGATGACGAGCTGACCCTGGCCCAGTTCGAGGAACGGGCCCTGACCGCCTACGGCTATCGGGTCACCGCCGTCACCAGCAGCGAGGAGGCCTGGGAGGTCTTCTCCGCCCGGCCCCGGCACTTCGACCTGCTGATGACCGACATGACCATGCCCGGCCTGACCGGCATCGAGCTGATCGAACGGGTGCGGGGGGTGCGTCGCGACCTGCCGGTGATCGTCTGCACCGGTTTCAGCGACTTAATTGACGACCAGCGGGCCCGGGAGATGGACATCTCCGCCCTGCTGATGAAGCCGCTCACCATGCGCACCCTGGTGAAGACGGTGCGCGAGGCCTTAGACTCCAGGGGCCGGGAACAGGGGGTCTGAAATGCCAGGGGCGGGAGTCAAGACGGTGCTGGCGGTGGACGACAACGAGGAGAGCCTGCGGCTCATGGCCTGCATCGTCGAGAGAACGGGCCACCGCCTGATCCTCGCCCGCAGCGGTGAGGAGGCGGTGGCCCTGGCAGAACAGGAGCGGCCCGACCTGATCCTGATGGACATCAAACTGCCGGGCATCGACGGCCTGGAGGCCAGCCGGCGGATCCGAGAGTCCCTGCCCACGGTGCCGATCATCGCGGTAACCGCCCACGCCATGACCGGCGACCGGGAGCGCTTCCTGGCCGCCGGCTGCAACTTTCACCTTGAAAAACCCCTAAATCCCCTGGCGGTGCTGGAACGGATCGGGCGTTATCTGGAGAAGGACGAGACGGCTATTCCAGCAGGGCGCTGACCCTGGCCAGCACCTCGGCCACCACCTCCGGCGGCGCCGACTCGACAATTTGTCCGCCCCGCTGCTTGAAATCCAGCATCCGCACCTGGTTACAGAGCGTGACCCCCTGTACCTTACCGCCCGAGCCCAACAGGGAGACGGTAAAACCGTTTTCTCGGGCAAAGGCCCCGCCTTGGGTAATGGGGGCCACCAGGGCCAGCCCGAAACGGTTGAAGGCCGAGACGGTAAGCACCAGGACGTAGCGCCGCCCCCGCTGCTCCCGTCCGGAGGCGGGATCGAGATCAAGGTGCAGGATGTCGCCCCGATCAGGAACCCCGCCCTTCACAGAGACGACTCCTTGCCCACCGGCTGGGCCTCGAGCCACTCGCGATCCTCAGCGGTCAGCTCCATGTTTTCCTCGGTACATCGCGAGAGAAGCTCGGCCAGGGTGTAACGGGGCTTAACCTTAGGCTCGACCACCAGCCGACCGTTTTCCACGCTAACCTCCACCCGGCTGCCCACCCCCAGACGCAGCATGGCCAAGACCTGCTTGGGCAACGCCATCACCACCGAGCCGCCAAGGGCCCGCAACGCCACAGTCGCCATCGTTCCACCTCCTTGGTCAACATTGATGGCGTCGCAAAAAGACCGATCTACTGCGGCGCGTGGCGGTTTGGCTCGTTCGGCATACCATCTGTATGGCCTCACTCGCCAAACACACCCCGCGCCGTAACTATCCAGCCGCACCCCATCTGCTTTGTCACCAGCCGACTCACATACCAAAAAGTATAGCTCGCCGGCTGGTTTCGCGCATCTGGGGCGCGGCTGAATAGTTACGGTCCCCAGTAGATGCCAATTCTGCGGCACTAAGCTGGATAGTTACCCCGCGCCTTGTATATCGGCCCTTTTGCTTAGCCATCGGCTACCTTTTTGCGAGATCATCAACATTAAACAAATATATAACCAGCCGACCAAGAAAAGCAAGAAGAAGCTACTTCTCCGCCACCTTGGCCTTGGGCGCGGAGGGCACGTCCGAACCGTGGCACTCGGTGCAGTTGGGCTGGGCGGTGATCCCGAACTCCTTGCCGGGCTGCCACTCGGATTTTGGCTCGTAGTCGCCGTCCTTCCAGGCGTTTAGGTCTTCCACCAGCTTGTAGGCCACGCTGGCCGCCACCCGGGCGCAACGATCCTTGCGCTCCGGGCTGCCCAGGGGGTAGCCGGAGGCCGCCATCCACTTGCCGACCGAGATGTGGCAGAGCGGCGACTCGCTCACCGTCTGGACGATGGCGGTGGGTTGCTTGGGGGTCTTGGGCACGAAGACCGGCAGCTTGTTCTTGGAGTACCACTGGAGCATGTCGGCGCCGATCACCTGGCCGTGCTCACACTCCGGCCCGGCGATCCGGGGGCCGATGATCAGGTTGCTGACGATGTTGGCCCCGGCGTTGGAGCCGCAGATCGTGCCCCAGCCCGCGATCCCGCCCTCCAGGAAGACGAAGGCGTCGCTGGGGAAGGAGTTGTAGGGCTCGCCCACCTTTTCCCGCAACTGGCTGACCACGCTGTTGATCACCGCCGCCCCGCAGAACACCCGGTACCACTCCTTGTAGGCCAGTTCGGCGGTGGTGGCCGGGTCGAGCTTGACGTAGGGCCAGGGCCACTTCTCGGTCTTGCCGCCCGTGGCCCGCGCCGACCCCACCAGGCCGCCCAGTTGCATGATGGCGGTGCTGGCCGCCAGTGCCCCCGCCCCGATCAACACCTGCCGCCGCGACACCCCTTGCCTGTCTGAAATACTCCGTTCCTTTTTCATCACCCTCTCCTTTGGTTTGATCTTTAGGCGACCGCTAGCCGACGATCACCCCTTGCCGAGACCCACACCTGATCTTTAACCATAACTAACCTGATATTTTAGATTAGAAAAATAATACCACCAGGCGAAGAAGACGGCAAGCCCCCTGCCTAAGGCAAAATGTCGCAGGCAGGGGGGATAAGGAATCACGCGGAGACAAAAAGAGGGTGAGCCACCCCGCCAGGGGCGGCGTCAGGAGTAACGGAGATCCGCCCCTCGGCCGGGGTCGGACTCAGCCGGACGAGAGACGGGCCAGAAGGGCCGGGGCTTGGCCCGGTCAGGCGACGGTGATAACCGAGTTTTCGGAACCGAAGGGATTGGCGACCCGGAGGGGATTTTCCGGGTCAGGGCACCACTGGCCATCGACCAGGAAGAGATACTGGTAGGTACCGGGCTTTATGGTCAGGCTCTTGCGCCAGGTGCCGTCCTTGAAACGCCGGGCCTTCAAGTCATCTGGTTGCCAGGCGTTGAAGTCGCCGGCCACCCACACCTGACTGGCCTGGGGGGCGTGGATGCTGAAGGTGGTGCTGGCGGGGGTGGACTTCTTGGCCTTGGCGGCGGGGGCGGGGGTTGGTTTAGCGGCGGGTTTGGTCTTGGCTGTCATGCGCGTCTCCCTTTATGGTTTATCTATGGGGCCGGGCGCCGTTGGGCGCCGGAAGGCCCTGGTGATTCGACGAGGCAAGCAAGCTTTGATGGCGTCGCCAAAAGTCCGATCTGCTGCTTGGCGGGGCGGTTTGGCTCGTTCGGCATCCCGTATATTTACGGCCTCACTCGCCAAACACCCCCGCGCCTTGCATGGTCGGCCCTTTTGCTTAGCCATCGGGTAACTATCCAGCCGCACCCCATCTGCTTTGTCACCAGCCGGCTCACATACCAAAAAGTATAGCTCGCCGGCTGGTTTCGCGCATCTGGGACGCGGCTGAATAGTTACGGTCCCCAGCCGATGCCAATGCTGCGGCACCAGCTGGATAGTTACGCCATCGGCTACCTTGGGGCGCCAACCCGCCTCCGGGACGGGACATCCCAAAGGCGGAAAAACCGGTGTATCTCAGAACGGCACGTCCTCGCCCATGCTGGCCGGTTCGGGCGGGGGCGGCTCCTCGTCCCGGCTGGCGGGGTGATCTCCGCCACCCTTGGGGGAGAGCATCTTCATCTCCCGGGCCACGATCTCGGTGGTGTAGCGCTTGTTGCCATCCTTGTCGTCCCACTGCCGGGTCTGGATCTTGCCCTCGATATAGACCTTGGAGCCCTTGGACAGATACTCGCCGCAGATCTCGGCCAGGCGGTCGAAGACCACGATCCGGTGCCACTCGGTCTTTTCGTTTTTCTTGCCGTCCTTGACCCAAGTCTCGCTGGTGGCCAGGTTGAAGCTCGCCACCGGGGTGCCGGCCTGGGTGTAGCGCACCTCGGGGTTGGCGCCCAGATTGCCGATGAGAATGGCCTTGTTGATCATTTTAACGCTCCTTTTGGGTTGAGAAATAGTCTTTTGTCTGGCAGGTTGTCATTCATACTAAACCAAATTTGCCCCCCGTGTAAAGCGGATGTTGTCCCCTTGAGAGACACCCGGCGGCAAGCTGATTTTGTAACTATTCAGCCGCGCCCCAGATGCGCGAAACCAGCCGGCGAGCTATACTTTCGGCATGTGAGCCGGCTGGTGACAAAACAGATGGGGTGCGGCTGGATAGTTACCTGATTTTGTAACTATCCAGCTTAGTGCCGCAGAATTGGCATCTACTGGGAGCCGTAACTATTCAGCCGCGCCCCAGATGCGCGAAACCAGCCGGCGAGCTATACTTTTTGGTATGTGAGCCGGCTGGTGACAAAGCAGATGGGGTGCGGCTGGATAGTTACCTGATTTTTAGATCGCGGAGCACCAACATGGCCAAGGAAAAACAGACTATGGAGCCAGGACGGCGGCTGATTCCCGTACTTAGGGAGGGAGTCGAGGTGGTGAGAATGATCCTCTTTCAGGAGTTGCGCGAGCACCTGGCAAGACAAGCTCCCCAGCGGGAGCCCCGGCAGCTCTCCATCCTCGCCGGGGCGGTGGTCAACCGGGTGTTCGGGCTCGCCAACCCGGAGCCGTTTTTTGAGGATTTCGCCCGGGAAAACCAGGAGCTGATCGACCAGGCGACCCGCTCGTTGGGGACGGAACTGGCCCATCTCAACATTCCCCTGACCGACGCCCTGCGGATCATGGCCCTGTGCGACTTCCAGGAGGGGCAGGACAGCTCGTCCGTCCTGCGCCAGGCCCAGGAGTGGGGCCTGCTGCTCGTCGAACGCGACCTGCCCCTGCCCCATCACTTCATCGACCTCACCCGGCGGCTGGGGGCGGCCAAGGGGCTGATTTGTCCTCTGTCTTCCAGCGCTTGTGCATCCACACCCACTGCTCCGGGAAGCGGCGGATGATCCGCTCGTAGGCCTCGGAGCAGAGCTGGGTGTTGGCCAGGATGTCGCGGGCCTCGTCCTCGGTATGCCGGAGGGCAAGCGGCGGCTGGCACTCGATTTGGTAGGTCAGATCGTCCTTCAGGTACATGAAGATGGGGATGATGGGCAGGCCGAGCTTCCGGGCCAAGAGCACCGGCCCGGTGGGGGTGTGGGCCGGCCTCCCGAAAAAAGAAACGAAGACCCCCGGCACCTTGGTGTCCTGATCGATCAGCATCCCCACCGCGCAGCCCCGCCGCAGGCTGCGGATGATCTCCCGGGTGCCCTCTCCCCGGGCGATGTTGACGTAGCCCGCCTGGTTGCGCATCCCGACCACGATCCGGTTGAGGCCCGGATTTTCGAGCGGGGAGCCCACCACCCGCACCGGATAGCCGTTCTGGGCCATCCAGGCCCCCAGCAGCTCCCAGTTGCCGAAGTGGCCGGTGATCATCAGCACCCCCTGGCCGCTGGCCAGGGCCGCGTCCAGGTGGTGCATCCCGGAGGCGGCGATCAGGCGGTTGAGGCCTTGATTGATAAGCACCGGCATCCGCATGACGTCGGCCAGGACGGTGCCGAAGTGGCGATAGACCCGGCCCGCCAGGCGCTCGATCTCCGGGCCGGACCTCTCCGCGCCCAAGGCGATGGTCAGGTGACGGACGGTGCGCCTCCGGCCCCGGCCGTCGAGCCGGAAGACCAGCCGGCCCACGGCCCGCATCAGGGTGATGGCCGCCCGGCGCGGCAGCCGGCGCACCAGGAAGATCAGCCCGTGCAGCAGCCAGGTGAAGAGCTGATCGCGGAGTTGTTTGCGGTAGGGACGTTTCGACATCGGCTGGTGGATAATACGCAAACCCCGGCCCGTCAAGCCCCGTAGGATGGGTGAAGCGCAGCGCAACCCATCCTACCGCCACGGACCCCGCAACCCATCATGCCGCCGCAAGCCCGAGATCGGCGAGCAGGGCCTTGAGCTGCTCCAGGCCGAAGGGCTTGGCGATCGCCCCGGCGAAGCCGTGTTGGGCAAAGTCGGCGAGCACCGGGTTATTGACGTAGCCACTGGCGATGACGCAGGGCAGGCCCGGCTGAAGCCGGGTCAACTCCTTGACCGTCTCCAGGCCGCCTCGGCCCCCCGGCACCGTGAGGTCGAGGATGGCCACCGCAAAGGCCCGACCCGCGGCTTGCGCCTCACGGACGGCGGCGATGGCCTCCTCCCCCTTGGCCACCGCCGTCACCTGGTAGCCGCAGTGGCTGAGCATCCCGGTGACGATCTGCCGAAAGGTCAGATCATCGTCCATGAGCAGGGCCCGTTGGCCGGCAGGCGGCTTGACGGCGGCAGGGGCCGGGGCCAGGGCCGGCAGGTCGACAATCAGGGTGGCGCCCTGGCCGGGCGGGGATTCGGCCCGGATCGCGCCCCCGTGCTTGCTGACGATGGAGTGGCAGATGGTGAGTCCCAGGCCCTGGCCCTTGGTGGCCCCCATGGCCTTGGTGGAGAAATAAGGGTCGAAGACCTGGTGGATGATCCCGGCGGGGATGCCCGGCCCGTTGTCGGCGCAGGTGATCCTGACCCTGGGGTCAGCCCCGGCCTCGCCGGGCAGATTCCAGGCCCGGACCAGATAGTCGCCGCCCTCGGCCCCCAGGGCCTCGCGGGCGTTTAAGGCGATATTGCCAAACACCTGGAGGAGCTGACCCTCGTCCGCCATGACCGACAGCAGGTCGGGGGCCAGCTCGTAACGCGCCGCCACCTGCGAGCCGCTCAAGGCCAGGGCAGTGGCGCCGGTGATGACCCGGCCCAGGGCGATGGGCTTACGGATCGGGTCGCCGCCCCGGGCGAAGGTGAGCAGCCGGAAACTCAGCTCCTTGGCCCGGTTGCAGGACTCCTCGGCGATTTGCAGGATGCCGTCTAGGCCGCTGTCCTTGGGCAGCAGGCTCCGGCTCATCGACACCCCGCCCAGGATGCCGGTCAGGAGGTTGTTGAAGTCGTGGGCGATGCCCCCGGCCATCACCCCCAGCGATTCGAGCTTCTGGGTCTTAATCCGCTCCTCGACCGCCCGTTTCTTTTCCGTGATGTCGCGGGTGATCTTGAGGCTGGCCACGATCCTGCCCTCCCCGTCGCGGAGCGGCACGGCGTGGGTCTCCATCCACAGCCGCCGGCCGCTTAAGGTACTGACCTCGAACTCCAGGGTGGGGCTTTGCCCCTGAAAGGTCGCCGCCACCACCCGCCGGAAAGGCTCCCGGTATTCAGGCAGGATCAGGTCGGAGAGGCAGATCTTGACCTGCGCCAGGGAGTCGGCCTCCAACATGGCCAGCCCGGCCCGGTTCATGGACAGCAGCTCGCCGTCCGGGCCGTGCAGGGTGATGCACTCCGGGGCGCTCTCGATGATCGTGGCCAGGAAGGTCTCCTTGGCCCGCAGCTCGCTCTCGGCCCGCACCCGGTCGCTGATGTCCCGGACGCTGGAGATGACCACCATCTGGCCCTCCAGCTCGAAGGCGCAACTGTTGATTGAAACCGGAAACACCGTGCCGTCATGCTTGCGGTGCCAGCGCAGGGGAATGCTCAGGTTGCCGTCCTGGATGGCCCCCGTGGTCTTCTCCGGCTCGTGGGACAACTCCTCGGCCCGCATGCCGATCAACTCCCGCCGGCTGTAGCCGTACAGGCTGGGGGCCGCCGGATTGCAGTCCAGGATGCGGCGGCCCTGCTGCTCGACCAGGAAGACGGCGTCTTTCGCCATGTCGAACAGCAGTCGGTAGCGATTTTCGCTCATCGCCAGGCGCTGCTCCAGCCGGTGGCGTTCGAGGGCGATTTCCAGGGTGGTTTGCAGGGTGAGCCGGTCAAAGGGCTTGTAGAGGTAAGCGGCGGGGTTGACCGCCTTGGCCCGGACGAAGGTCTGGCTGTCGGCGTGGGCGGTGAGGAAGACGATGGGCAGGCGCTGGGCGGCGATGATCGCCTCCGCCGCCTGGACGCCGTCCGGCCCCTCCTGGAGATAGATGTCCATCAGCACCAGGTCGGGCTGCAATTCCGCCGCCAGCCGGATCGCCTCCGCCCCGGCGCCGGTGACGCCCGCCACCTCGTAGCCTAAGGAGAGCAGGGTCTCCCGCAGGTCTTCGGCGATAATCGCCTCGTCTTCCACGATCAGGATATTGGTCATGGCTGCCGCCCCCTGCCCTTGGGTGAGAAACAGACGCTGATCCGGGTGCCCTGGTCGCGGCTGATGGCCAGCCGGCCGCCCAACTGGCCGACCAGCATCGACACCAGCTTGAGGCCCAGGGTGCCGGCCCGCTCCGGATCGATGTCCTCCGGCAGCCCGACCCCGTCGTCCGCCACGCTCAGCTCCACCTCGCCGGTTTGCCCCGCGCTTACAGCAAGTAATATACTCCCATTTTCACGACCTGCAAAGGCATGTTTGACGCTGTTGGTGACCAGCTCGTTGACGATCAGCCCGCAGGGGATGGCGGCGTCCAGGCCCAGCCAGACCGGCTCCTGGCTGGCGCTGAGGCGCGCCTGCGGCCCGCCCTCCAGGGTGGCGGAGGCGATTACCCGGGCGGCCAACTCCCGCATGTAGGAACAAAACTCGACCTGGGCCAGGTTGCTCGACCGGTAGAGTTTCTCATGGATGAGCGACATGGAGAGCACCCGGTTGCGCAGCTCGGCCAGGGCGGCGGCCAGGCCGGGGTCGTCCTGGCGCCGGGACTGGAGGTTCAACATGCTGGTGATGACCTGGAGGTTGTTCTTGACCCGGTGATGCACCTCCTTGAGCAGGATGTCCTTTTCCGCCAGCGCGGTCTGGATGACCGTCTGGGCCTGCTTCTGGGCGGTGATGTCCTGCACCGTGCCCGCCAGGCGGGCGGGCCGGCCCTCGGCATCCCGGATCAGTTCGCCGATGGCGTGGGCCTGGGCCAGGGTCCCGTCCTGGCGGTGGAAGGCGAAGTCGATGCCCACCGGTTTCTCCCCGGCCAGCAACTGGTCGATGCTCTGCTGCACCGTCTCCCGGCTGTCCGGGTGCAGGGTGGAGAAGAACAGCTCGGCGTTGGGAACCAGCGAGTGGGGCTGAAAGCCGTAGATGCGGAAGGTCTCGTCAGAGACGGTGAAGAGGCCGGTGGCCAGATCCCACTCCCAGTTGCCGATATGGGCCAGGGCCTGGGCCTTGGTCAGCCGGGATTCACTGTCGGTCAGGGCCTCCTCCATCCGCTTGCGCTCGGTGATGTCGGTTAAGACGCCATCCCACAACACCTGGCCGCGCGGCAGGCGGCGAGGGCTGGCGCAGAGATGCACCCAGCGCGCCCGTTCGCCGACTTGCAACGCCAGGTCGAGGTTGATGGGGGCCATGGTTCGCAGGCTCACCCGCTCCGCCTTGCGCAGATAAGGGATCATGCCCGGCGCCACCATGCCGAGCAGGGCCTGGGCCTCCCGCATGATCCGGGCCGCCGGGATGCCGGTGATCCGCTCGATGCCGTCGCTGATGTAGAGAAACCTGGGCCGGCCGTCCCGCCCCTGGGTGTACTGGTAAACGGCGCTCTCCGGCAGGTTGTCGCCCAATATCCGCAGCCGCTCCCGCTCCTCGTTGGCCAGGAGATAGACCCGGCGCAGGCGGTGGTTGGCGACTTGCAGGCGGAAGAAGAGCACCGCGCTCACCAGGGTTGCGATGAGCAGCCCCACGATGAACCAGCGGTAGCGCGCCCAGATGTCGGTCAGGGTGAAGGCCGGGGTCCGGTCGAAGGGCGGCAGCCGCAACTCCCGCAGCAGGTCCTCGTTCGCCGCGTAGTTGGCCGGAATGGTGAAGCCGTGGATGTCGAGCCGGTGCGCCAGGATGCCGTCATGCTCCAGGCCGAGCAGGGCGGCGGCCAGCCGGCGGGTGACATCCTCCGGCACCTGGGCCAGGGCCACGAACGGCCGCCCAGGGTAGAGTTTGGTCGAGACCAGGGCGGCGAATCCCGGGGTGTCCAAGCGATGCAACAGCTTGATCTTCGGCGCCTCGGGCAGTATTCCCTCCCGCTCCATGTCCTCCAGGAGCCCGGCGCGGACGAAACCGGCATCGACCCGGTCCGCCAGCACCGCCCGCACCACCTCGTCCTGGGGGGCGGCGAGCAGCCGCAGACGGCACTGCGTGACCACGTCCAGCCCGGCCTCCTGCCGCATCTCCCAGGCCTGGGCCTGATAGCCGCCCAGGGAACGGTTGTCCCCCACCGCGATCACCCGGCCCCGCAAGTCGGAGAGCCTATTTAACCCCGGCCGGTCGGCGCGGGCGATAATCGCCCCGGCCACCGCCCGCACCGGCTCGCCGTCCCGCTCTTCGATCAGGGTGGCTATGGCCCCGGACATGGCGTCGCTGTGGCGGATGGCGGCGTAGTGGCCGGGGCTGGTGAGCAGGAGATCCACCTGCCGGCGGGCCAGGGCCTGATCCAGCTCGACGAAGTTCATGGCCCGCAGCCGGATGCGGTAGCCGGGCACCATGGCGCTCAGATAGTCGGCCAGGGGCTGCCAGCGGGCGGCGGTCTGGGCCAGGGGCCTAAAGGCGAGCACCCCCAGGGTGAGCAGGTTGTCGCGGGCCAAGCCATCCCCGGCCCCCGGCAGCAGGAGCAACAACGCCAGCATGAGCGGCAGGCGGATCCAGGAGCGGCGAGAATGGGGCATGGGATCTATCATTGCTGATCTCTCAGAGAGGTAGCCGAGGCTAGGCAAAAGGGCCAAGTTCCAAGGCGCAGTGACATTGGGGGGAGGCCCGAGCTCCCATTTTCACCTTAGCACACCGCCCGTCTCCCCGCCAAACGATTTGCCTGCTCCGGCCCGCGCCCCCTTAAGTTTCCCGTCAACGCCGGTTTAACCGCTGGCGTTCTGGGATGGCGGCCGGGCGTAAGTTATGGTAATATCCGTCCTTCAGGATCAGCTCTTGCCTTATTCCCCCAACCGCAACCCACGCCGGTGCCCCAACCACGACTGCAACTGATCGCCAACCCGGTGGCCGGACGCCAGGCCGGGCCGCTGATCGCCAGGGCCGAGCGGCGTCTCACCCAGGCCGGCGCCAAGGTAACCCTGTGCCTGACCAGCAGCCGGGGCGACGCCGAGCGCCTCGCCGGGGCGGGCGGCTACGACCGGATCGTGGTGGCGGGCGGCGACGGCACGGTGAACGAGGTACTAAACGGGCTCGCTCCCGACTCGCCGCCGCTGGCGGTGCTGCCGCTCGGCACCACCAAC
The DNA here is from genome assembly GCA_021789795.1 of Deltaproteobacteria bacterium. GTDB lineage: Bacteria > Desulfobacterota > Desulfobulbia > Desulfobulbales > VMSU01 > VMSU01. Next base: position 18,445 of record JAJYJA010000021.1, read on the forward strand.
GTCCTGGCCCTGGAGGCCGGGCTGCCCCGCGACTTCGACCGGGCCTGCGATCTAGCCCTGACCGGCATCCCCACCCCCATTCACCTGGGGCTGGCCAGTGGCCGGCGCTTCGCGCTCATGGCCGGGGTAGGCCTCGACGCGGCGGCGGTGCGGGACGTGGACCTGACCCTCAAGCGGCGGCTGGGCAAGGGCGCCTACCTGCTCGCCGCCTGGCGAGCCTGGCTCGCATACCGACCAGAGGCGGTGCAAGTCGAGGAGGAGGACGGCCAAATCCGCACCGGATACGGCCTGATCGTTGCCAAATCAAGAAGCTACGGTGGCGGCTTCACCCTGACCCCCGGGGCCTCCCTGTTTGACGACCACCTGGAAATCCTGCTCATCCGTCTGCCGGGCCGGCTAACCCTGCTGATGGCCGGCCTGGCCCTACTGACCGGCATCCCCCTGGGCCGCCCCTGGGGGGAACGCTTCCGCAGCCGCTGGCTCCTGGCCCGGGGCGACGGGGTGCCGGTGCAGATCGACGGCGATCCGGCAGGCCTCCTCCCCCGCAGTTTCACCATCAATTCATTCCCGATCCGCCTGATGTTACCACCGAGCCAGCCAGGTACCAACCGGTAGCCGGATTGCCTGACCCTATGATTTTTGGAGGCGGGCATTGTTTTTTTGCCCCGCCCGGCGTATCTTATCTGTCAGGCCCGGCGGGGCCGTTAATGCCTTAACTTTTAAGGAGGCGGCCAACACCGGCCACCCCCCCCCATCAACCACAACCGCCCGCAAACCTCACCTGGCAAGGATTCCCCGAGTTGGACCGATTGGACAAAATCGCCGCCCTGGCCATGACCGGCCTGGCCATCTGGGCCCTGGCCCTGGTGGTCATCCAGGAACACCGGCCGGACGACCGTCCCCCGTCCCCGGCCCAACAGGCCGAACTTCGCGTTGATCCGGCCCTGAAGCAGAAGCTGGACCTGGCCCGGACCCTGCTCGCCGACAACAACATCGAGCAGGCCCAGGGTCTAATCGCCGAGCTTATCCGCACCTACCCCTACGAGGCGACGCCCTACCTCTTGCAGGGTGACGCCTTCCTCTACCGCCAGGACGTGGTGGCCGCCATGCGGTCCTACCGGCGGGCGGTCGATCTCAATCCCGACTTTCTGGACAAAAAGTCCAAACTCTTTCAGGGCAAGAAGATCAAGAAGACGGTGGAGGACGCCGGGGCGGCAATCGAGTCCGGGCTGGCCGCCCGGCCCGAGGACGAGCGACTGCTGGCGGGCCGCAAGACCTACTACTACATGCTCAGGAAGATCGCCGGCAGTTGCGGCTGAGCGGAAGATGGGGCAAAAGCGCGGGCGTCAAGCCCGCTTAAGGTGAGGTGATGAACAAAATCTGGTTCGTGGTCATGGGGGCGGTGATCGGCATCGGGGCGATGCTGCTCTCCTACTATGGCAATCCTCCCAATACCGGGCTGTGCATCTCCTGTTTCATGGAGAACGTGGCCGGGGCGCTCCGGCTGCACGACAACCTCCGGATGCAGTACCTTAGGCCCGAGATCATCGGCCTCCTGCTCGGCTCCTTTGGCTGGTCGGTCTGGCGCCGGGAGTTCATGGCCACCGGCGGCAGCTCCCCACTGCTCCGCTTCCTGATCGGGATGCTCTTGATCGTCGGCTGCTCCGTCTTCATCGGCTGCCCGGTGAAGATGGTGCTGCGGCTGGCGGCGGGCGACCTCGGCGCCCTGACCGGGCTTGCGGGTCTGGTGGCCGGGGTCTATATCGGCCTTGAGTTCGTGGAGAACGGCTTCCGGCTCGGCAAGCCCAGCGAACTGCCCCGGGCCAGCGGTTACGTGCTCCCGGCCTTAGCCCTCCTGCTCCTGGCCCTGGCGGCGACAAAGCCCTCCTTCCTGGGCGAGAGCGTCAAGGGGAGCGGCGCCCTGCACGCCCCGTTTCTGCTGTCGCTGGGCTTGGGGCTGCTGATCGGCGCCCTGGCCCAGCAGACCCAGTTCTGCATCACCGGCGCCATCGCCCGCCCCTTCCTGTGGGGGCCGCGGGAGGTGATGAGCTGCCCGCGCTCCACCGGACTCCTGATCGGCCTGGTGTCATTCTTCGGCTTCGCCCTGGCGGCCAGCCTGCTGACCGGGCAATTCCACCTGGGGCTCCATGGCCAGCCCAGCTCCAACGACAGCTACGGTTGGGCCTTTCTCGGCATGTTGCTGGTGGGCTTCGGCTCGATTCTGATCCGGGGTTGCCCCCTGCGGCAGTTGGTGGCGGCGGGCCAGGGCGACACCGACGCCGGGGTGACGGTGCTGGGGATGCTGGCGGGCTCGGCCCTGGTGCAGAACTGGGGCCTGGCCGGCGACCCGGCCGGCACCCCGGTGGCGGGGCAGGTGGCGGTGCTGGCCGGGCTCGGCCTGCTGCTCGGGGCCGGCCTCTTGAACCGACGGCGCGGCTACGGCATCGCCCCCGAGTACCAGCTCGGCCTGGACTGACAATCGGTACTCTCCGTCCTGGCCGCGCTTCAGGGCGAGCCCCCTTTTCTTCCAGAAAGGCAGGACCATGATGGTTCTGCCTTTCTGTGACTATTTTTGTCTTCTTCCAACTCTGCTACCAACCAAACCTGCTATGCCTGTGCCAAAGAGGAGCATGGTGGTTGGTTCAGGAGTCGGGCTTGGTGAATTTGGGGAATTGTAGAACTCAACCACATAACCGTTCCCCCCATAAATCAATGGCTGATCCTGCTGGGAAACACCCGATGTCCACCAGCTATCTGGTACTTGCATAAGTCCTTGAGTCCCACCATAGTTCCCCGCCAATCCTCCTGTCGTCCAGTCGAAGTATGTAGGGCCGCCCCAAGAGGCTTGCAGTCGAAAGCTTGCTTTCGGCTGCAAACGTAGTCGCCTTGGCGTTG
>JAJYJA010000197.1 GCA_021789795.1 Deltaproteobacteria bacterium
CCATTGGCCTTTTGCTCTACACCCACGGCTCGGTGTCGGCCCTGGTGGTCATGTACTCCATCAACGTCTTCATCACCTTCTCGCTGTCGCAGCTCGGCATGTCGCGCTTCTACATCAAGCGGCGGCACGAGGAGGCCGCCTGGAAACGGCCCCTGTCCATCCACCTGATCGGATTTCTGCTCTGCGTCACCATCCTGGGGATCACCACCTACGAGAAGTTCGCCGAGGGCGGCTGGGTGACCTTTCTGATCACGACGGTGGTCATCGCCTGCTGCTACCTGATCCGCAGCCACTATCGCGCCGTGCGCCAGGGGATGATGGATCTGGACGAGAGCCTGCTCGCCACCCCCAGCCCCGGCCCGGCCAACCTGGCCGATCCCGATCCCCACGACCAGACCGCCATCCAGCTCGTCTCCTCCTACAGCGGCTTCGGGATCTACGCCCTGATGTCGGTGCTGAAGAACTTCCCCAGCACCTACAAGAACGTCATCTTCGTGTCGGTGGCGGTGATCGACTCCGGCTCCTTCAAGGGGATCAGCGAGATCGAGGCCCTGGAACGCTCGACCAAGGCCTCGTTGCAAAAGTACGTCAACCTGGCCCGACGGCTGGGTCTGGCCGCGAGTTACCGGATGGCGGTGGCCACCGACGTGGTGCAGGGGGCCACCGATCTGTGCGCTACCATTGCCAAGGAATTCCCGCGTTCCACCGTCTTCACCGGCCAGCTCGTTTTCCGGCTGGAGAAGTTCTACCACCGCCTGCTGCACAACGAGACCGCCTACGCCATCCAGCGCCGCTTGCAGTGGGAGGGCATCACCACCGTCATCCTGCCGATCAAGTTCACCATGTAAAAAGATGCCCCGTAGGCGCCGGGCCCGGCTCAGGCCCCGTACTGACGGCCGATCCAGTCGCGGTAGGAGCCGTCCATCACCTGCCGCCACCAGGGCTCGTTAGCCAGCATCCAGGCGATGGTCTTTTCGATGCCGCTGGCAAAGGACTCCTTAGGCAGGTAGCCCAGCTCCCGCCGGGATTTCTCGGCGTCGATGGCGTAGCGCCGGTCGTGGCCGGGCCGGTCCTTGACCCAGGTGATCAGCGATGCGGCGAGCCTTCCCTGGCTGGCGGGGGCGTCCGGGAAGCGGCGGATCAGCTCCGGGTCTTGCGCGAAGGCCTCGTCCAGCAGCCGACAGAGGAGGCGGACGATGTCGATGTTGGCCCACTCGTTGTGACCGCCGAGGTTGTACACCTCCCCCACCCCGCCCCTTTCAAGCACCAGCTCGATCCCCCGGCAGTGATCCTCCACGTACAGCCAGTCGCGGATGTTTTGGCCGTCGCCGTAGAGGGGCAGGGGTTTGCCGTGCAGGATGTTGACCATCATCAGGGGGATGAGTTTTTCCGGGAACTGGTAGGGCCCGTAGTTGTTGGAGCAGTTGCTGGTGGTGGTGCAAAGCCCGTAGGTGTGGTGATAGGCCCGCACCAGGTGGTCGGAGCTGGCCTTGCTGGCCGAGTAGGGCGAGTTGGGGGCGTAGGCGGTGCGCTCGCTGAAGGGTGGATCGGCGGGTGCAAGCGAGCCGTAGACCTCGTCGGTGGAGACGTGGTGGAAGCGGTGCGGTCGTCCGCTGCCCGCAAGCCACACCGCCCTGGCCGCCTTGAGCAGGGTGTGGGTGCCGACCACGTTGGTCTCGATAAAGGCGTCCGGCCCCAGGATGGAGCGATCGACGTGGGACTCGGCGGCGAAGTGGACCACGGTGTCGATCTCCTCCTCCCGCAGCAGCCCGGTCACCAGATTTAGGTCCAGGATGTTGCCGTGCACGAAGCGATAGCTGGGATGGCCTGCCGCCGTTGCCAGGCTCGCCCGGTTGCCGGCGTAGGTTAGGGCGTCCAAGACCACCAGCCGGTCGCCGGGGTGCTTGGCGAGCCAGTAGTGGACGAAGTTGGCGCCGATGAAGCCGGCGCCGCCGGTGACCAGTAAACGCGAAGGCGGCATGGCGAAATTCCTGGGCAGAGATTTTTTTTAAGAGAGTTCCCGAAGCATGGCCCGCAGGGCGGCCCGCCAGTGGCGGGGCTCCCAATCCATGGCCTGCCAGAGGCAGGTCTTGTCCAGCACCGAGTAAGGCGGACGCCGGGCGGGCAGGGGATATTCGTCGGTGGTGATGGGCCGGATGCGCGCCTCCCGGGCGAGCAGCCCCAGGGCCAGGGCCTCCTCCTGGATGGCGACCGCGAAGTCGTACCAGGAGGCCACCCCGGCGTCGGTGAAGTGGTGGACGCCGGTCAACTCCCGCTCCGCCATCCGCCACAGGGCCTGGGCCAGGTGGCGGGCCCAGGTCGGGGTGCCGACCTGATCGGCGATCACCGAGACGGCTTCGCGTTCCCCCAGCAGCCGGAGCATGGTCTTTACGAAGTTGTGGCCGTGGACGGAATAGACCCAGGCGGTGCGGACGATGGCGGTCGCCGGGCCGAGTATCTCCCGTACCCGCTCCTCGCCGGCCAGCTTGCTCGCCCCGTAGACGCCCAAGGGATTCGGGGCGTCGTCCGGCAGGTAGGGCGAGGATTTCTCGCCGTCGAAGACGAAGTCGGTGGAGAGGTGGATGAGCCGGGCGCCGGCCTCCCGGGCCGCGACCGCCAGGTTGGCCGCCCCCTGGCCGTTGACCGCAAAGGCCCGCTCCCGCTCCGCCTCGGCCCGATCCACCGCCGTGTAGGCGGCGGCGTTGATGATCAGCCCCGGCCGCTCCTCGGCCACCCGGCGGCGCACCGCCCCGGCCTCGGTGAGGTCAAGCTCCCCGGAGGACAGGGCCAGCAGCTCCACCCCCAAGGGCCGGGTGCGCTTAAGCTCAAAGCCCAGTTGGCCCCCGGCCCCGGCGACCAAGACCCTCATCCCCGCCGTCCCTCCCTGTCACCTGTCTTCTGTCCCCTGTCCCCTGCTCCCCGGTACACCTCCGCCTGTCTTAAGGGTAGCGCCGCCGCGTCCTTGGCCGATAGCACCGGGGGCGCGCCGCCGAGCAACGGCCAGTCGATGCCGATCTCCGGGTCGTTCCAGAGGATCGAGCGCTCGTGGGCCGGGGCGTAGAAGTCGGTGCACTTGTACAAAAACTCGGCGCTCTCGCTCAGCACGTAGAATCCGTGGGCAAAGCCCGGGGGCACCCAGAGCAGGCGGAAGTTGTCGGCGGAGAGCGTTTCCCCCACCCACTGGCCGAAGGTGGGCGAGCCTTGGCGGATGTCCACCGCCACGTCGTAGACCTCGCCCTGGATCACCCTGACCAGCTTACCTTGGGGCTTGACGAGCTGGTAATGCAGCCCCCGCAGGATGCCCTGCCGGGAGCGGCTGTGGTTGTCCTGGACAAAGGGAAAATCAATGCCGGCCTCGGCGAACACCTGCTGCTGCCAGGTTTCGAGGAAAAACCCCCGGTGGTCGCCAAAGACCGCGGGTTCGATCAGGACGACCTCCGGGATCCGGGTAGGGATAAATTTCATCTCCGGCCCTCCTCCTCGACGATGCGCAAGAGGTACTGGCCGTAGCCGTTCTTGGCCAGGGGCTCGGCCAGGCGGGCCAACTGCCCGCGGTCGATATAGCCCATCCGGTAGGCGATCTCCTCCAGGCAGGCCAGCTTCAGGCCCTGGCGATCCTCCACCACCTTGATGAAGTTGGCGGCATCCAGCAGGGAGGCATGGGTGCCGGTGTCGAGCCAGGCGGTGCCCCGGCCCAGGCGCACCACCCGCAGGTCGCCGCGCTCGAGATAGACGTTGTTGACGTCGGTGATCTCCAGCTCCCCCCGGGCCGAGGGCTTGATTCTCTTGGCGATTTCGACCACGTCCTGGTCGTAGAAGTAAAGCCCGGTGACCGCGTAGTTGGACTGGGGCCGCTCGGGTTTCTCCTCGATGCTGATCGCTCGGCCCTGCTCGTCGAAGCTCACCACCCCGTAGCGCCGGGGGTCGCTTACGTAATAGCCGTACACCGTGGCCCCGCAGGTGAGCTTGGCGTTCTCCTGTAAGGTCTCGGAGAGGCCGTGGCCGTAGAAGATATTGTCGCCCAGGATCAGGCAGACCGGGCGCTGGCCGATGAACTCCTCGCCGATCAGAAAGGCCTGGGCCAGGCCGCCGGGCGTGGGTTGCACCGCATAGCGCAGGTTGAGACCCCACTGGCCGCCGTCGCCCAGCAGGCGCCTGAACTGGCTCTGATCCTCGGGGGTGGTGATGATCAGGATCTCCCGGATCCCGGCCAGCATCTGCACCGCCAGGGGGTAGTAGATCATCGGCTTGTCGTACACCGGCATCAACTGCTTACTGACCGACT
>JAJYJA010000022.1 GCA_021789795.1 Deltaproteobacteria bacterium
GCTTAGCCATCGGCTACCTTTTTGCGAGATCATCAACGTTAGGCCATAGCCAAAAAAACACCACGCCATGCGCAAGACCCTCCTCGCCGCCCTGCTGGCCGTCTCCCTGGCCGGCTGCGCCACGGCGACCGAAAGACAGGCCACCACCGGCACCCCGGTCCGGAAGAGCGCCCCGGTGGTGGCCATCCACCCCCTGGAGGCGGACACCTACGCCCACGCCTCGGTGGCCATCCTGCCCTTCCTGGTGCCGGAGGGCGTTGACCCCCAGCTGGGCCGGCGGGTGGCCCTGCTGTATCAGGACATCCTGCTCGGCAAGGCGGTCTTCCCCACCGTCCGGGTGCTCGATTCGTCTTACGGGGATTTCCGGGAGGCCCTGGCCGCCGGGCGGCTGGCAGACACCGACCTGGTGCTGGCCGGCAAGATCAACTATGCCGTGGAGGGAACGGAGCTGGGGGGGGCGCGCCTCGACGTGACGGTGCGTTTGTTGAACGTCCGCACCCAGGCCACGGTGTGGAGTATCAGCCAGGCCATGGATCAGCCTTACTCCTACCCCAACGGCGACCTAATGCGGGTCTTGCGGGACGCCGCCTTGATGCCGGAGACCCGCCGCTCGGTGGGCGCCCCGGCCCTGCCCAACATGCTGATGCAGTCCGCCGAGGACATGGCGGACGTCATGGCCGGCTCGCGCTACGTGCGGAGATGAGGGGGCCGCCAGGCTCTACCTGGCAATCACCCCTTTGAAAATGGGTTCTTAAGCAGCATGGTCTGCTCGCGGCCCGGGCCGACCGAGACGATATAGGCCGGGGTCTCGGTCAACTCCTCGATCCGCCGGATGTAGTCGCGGGCCTTGGCCGGCAGGGCGTCAAGGCTCACCACCCCGGCGATCTCCTCCTGCCAGCCAGGCAGCTCCTGGTAGAGCGGCTGCAAACGGCTGGTGACCCGGATATTGCCGGGCATGGCCGCAAACCGCCGGCCGTCCGCCTGGTAGGCGGTGGCGATCTTCAGGGTAGGCAGGCCGCTTAGGACGTCGAGCTTGGTGATCGCCAGGCCGTTGATGCCGTTTAGACGCACCGCCTCGCTGGCCACCACCGCGTCCAGCCAGCCGCAGCGCCGCTTACGCCCGGTGGTGGCCCCGAACTCGCAACCCCGCTCCTGCAAGCGGTCGCCGGTGGCGTCGAGCAGCTCGCTGGGGAACGGCCCCTCCCCCACCCGGGTGGTGTAGGCCTTCAGGATGCCGATCACCGCGTCGATGTGCGAGGGGCCGAAGCCGGAGCCGGTGCAGGCGCTGCCGGCCACGGTATTGGACGAGGTGACGAAGGGGTAGGTGCCGTGGTCGATGTCGAGCTGGGTGCCCTGGGCGCCCTCGAAGAGGATGTGCTTGCCGGCCTTGCGGCCCTGATCCAAGGCCACGGAGACGTTCTGAATAAAGGGCGCCAGCCGCTCGGCGTAGCCCATGAACTCGACCCGGAGGGCCTCGAAATCAAGCCCGGCCCCGGCCTCGGCCAACACCGCCCGCTTCTCGGCCAGGTTGTCGGCCAATTTGTCGCGGAAAAGCTCGGGGTCGAGGAGTTCGCCCAGCTTGATCCCCCGGCGCAGCACCTTGTCCCCGTAACAGGGCCCGATGCCCCGGCCGGTGGTGCCGATCTTCTTGCCCTTCTTCATGCTGGCCTCGCTTGCCTGATCGAGCAGTCGGTGATAGGGCATGATCAGGTGGCAGTTTTCGCTGATCATCAGTCGTTCCGGGGTGATACTCATCCCGCTCGCCGCCAGTTGCTCCATCTCGGAAAGCAAGATGCCGGCGTCCAGCACCACCCCGTTGCCGATGAAGCACTTCTTGTCCGGGTAGAGGATGCCGGAGGGGATCAGGTGGAAGATGAATTTCTTGCCCTCCACCACCAGGGTGTGCCCGGCGTTGTTGCCGCCCTGGAAACGCACCACGTAATCGGCATAGCCGGTCAAGAGATCGACCACCTTGCCCTTGCCTTCGTCACCCCACTGGGTGCCCACCACCACCACGTTGGCCATTATCTTTTCTCCTTAAAGGGAGGTTAAGCCTGATCTTGCTGTTTTCATCCGCAACCGCGGATGATTTCTGGGCGGGCATCATAGTCAAAGCCAGGTCAAATGTCAATCACGGCCCCGCCGGCAACAAATTCCCGCTTGCCTTGCGCCAGGCTTTCCTCTAAGATGGAAGACAAAACCGCCCGCGTGGCCCGCCAAACTTAAAGAGATCACCCTTCCGAACCGTGAACGTCCCGCACCCCGCCCGACTCCTCGCCATCGCCGCCGCCCTGATCCTGACCCCCGCCCTCTGCCGCCCGGCCCGGGCCGAGATTTACTACTTCACCGACGCCAGGGGGGTGGTGCACTACACCAACGTCCTGACCGATCCCCGCTACAAGCCCCTGCCCGGCATCATCACCCTCCGTCGGCCCCTGCGCCGGAGCTGGCCCCGCCACTACCGCTCCGCCTCCCACTCGGAGCGCGACTTCGACTCCCACATCCAGGAGGCGGCCCAGCGCTACGATATCGACCCCCTGCTGCTCAAGGCGGTCATCAAGCAGGAGTCAAACTTCAACCCCTACGCCATCTCGGACAAGGGCGCCCAGGGCCTGATGCAGCTCATGCCCGGCACCGCCCGGGACCTGGCGGTGCGCGATGTCTTCGACCCCCGGGAGAACATCCTGGGCGGCGCCAAATACCTAAGACAGCTATACTCCCAGTTCAGAGGCGACCTGGCCCTGACCCTGGCCTCGTACAACGCCGGCCCGGAGCGGGTGGGGATGGCCAACAACATCCCTAATATCCCCGAGACCAGGGACTACGTCCGCTCGGTCATCGCGCTCTACAACCGCTACCGGGGCTACTAGGCGTCCAGCCGCCGCCCGTCGGCTTCCGAATTCTGCTCAATGGCGGCCGGCCCCGCCCCCAACGGCTCGCCGGCCGTCCCCGCCCTCGACCCGGCGGCCAGCCGCTGGCGTCCGAACAGCCAGACCGCAACTATGCTGACCTCGTAGAGGACGATCAGGGGAATGGCCATCAGCACCTGGTTGACCACGTCGGGGGTGGGGGTGAGGATGGCGGCGACGATGAAGGAGGCCAGGAAGGCGTACTTGCGGTTCTTGATCAAAAAGGCGGGGGAGACCAGCCCCAGCTTGGCGAGCAGCACCATAAACACCGGCAGCTCGAAGACCACCCCGAAGGCGAGCAGCATCCGCACCACGAGCGAGAAGTACTCGCCCACCGTCGGCATGACCGTCAAATGGCCGTGGGAGTAGCTAGTCAGGAACTTGAAGGCCGGGGGCAAGACCACCAGATAACCAAAGGCGGCCCCGGCCAGAAAACACAGGCCGGAGAGCAAGGCGAAGGGAATGAGCACCCGCCTCTCGTGCCGGTACAGGCCCGGGGCCACGAACCGCCAGATCTGGTAGAAGATGACCGGCGAGGCCAGGAACACCCCGCAGGCCACCGCCAGCTTCAGATAAAAAAAAAGCCGCCGGTGTAGGAGGTAAAGATCAGCGAGGAGCCGGCGGGCAGGACCTTAAGCAGAGGCCTCAGGAACCAGTCTCCGATCTCCTTGCCGTAAACGTAACTCAAGCCCGAGGTGGCGAGCACCGCCAGCAGCGAGACCACCAGGCAGTCGCGCAAATCCCGCAGATGCTCGGTCAAGGCCTGCTGTTTGAGATCCTCCATCGTCATCCCACCCCTTAAATTTGCGTAACTATCCAGCTTAGTGCCGCAGAATTGGCATCTACTGGGTACCGTAACTATTCAGCCGCGCCCCAGATGCGCGAAACCCAGCCGGCGAGCTATACTTTCGGTATGTGAGCCGGCTGGTGACAAAGCAGATGGGGTGCGGCTGGATAGTTACAAATTTGCTGATCTCGCCAAAAAGATAGCCGATGGCTAAGCATACATAATGAATATGCCGGACGAGCCAAACCGCCCCGCAATTCTGTTCAATCCCCGCTGGTGTTGGACGGGGACGCAGCAGATCGGTCTTTTGGCGACGCCATCAAGTTCCACATCCTCATAACACTGCCATGCCCAACCTCGACGTTCCTACCATGTCCGCCGATCAATTGCAAGCCGGCCGCATGCGCCTGGCCCGACCGGTGCTGCCCCTGGCCAGACTGGTGGAGATCCTCTTCCTGAGCGGCCCCTTTGCCACCGCCGCCGAGGTGCTGGCCGAACTTAACGAACCCATCGAGACCGCCGCCATCCGCTACCCGGCCCCCGCCGCTACCCTTACCCCCCACCTCGACCTGCTCGGCGAATTCGAGCGGCTGAAAGATCCGCGCCCGGCCAGCTATACGGTGCTCGCCCCGGATGGGGAGACCCTCCCGCTCCTGGAGGCGGTGGAGGCCTGGGTGGCCCAGAAGATCTTGACCAGGGAACTGGAGGCCATCAACAGCCTGCTGTGCGGGCCGGGCGGCTGCGCCCTGTGCTGCCAGGGGCCAACCGCCGACATGCGCCAAGATTTCTTCGCGATCCCGCTGAGCGCGGCGGAAGTCGGCCTCTTTCCCCTCCCCTGCCACGACAGCCCGGCATCGCGCCGCCTGACCGCCGACAGCGAACCGCCCCTGGCCGTGGCGGGCCGCCCCTTCTTCGCGGCCCCGGCGGGACTCTACCACTGGCGTGACGGCTGGGGCATGATCCTGCCCCGGCGGACCTCCTGCCCACAACTGGGCGCCGACGGGGTCTGCGCCATCTATCCCCAGCGGCCCCAGGTCTGCCGCCGGCCCCAAATCTTCGCCTATCGCCTGGAGCAGGCGGCCCGGGAGGTAGCCGAGACAGTGACGGTCTGGGTTGAGCGAGGCAAGCTGCTGGCCGTCTGGGACTGCCCCTACGTGCGGGCCCTACGCCCGGAGATCGCGGCCTACGCCGAGGCCTGCGAGCTTGAACCGATTTTCAAGGAAAACAAGGCCTAAGGCGGGATTACTCCACCCGGCTGGCCAGCCAGCGGTAGAGCTTGACCGAATCCTGGTGGTTTAGGTCGCAGTCCATACCCTTGCCGACCAGCTTGTAGGCGGTCTGGTAGCCGGCCCGCTTGGCGGCGGGATCAACGGCGGCATTGGCCTGTTCGACGTGGATCACCGCCAGGTTGAAGTAATACACCGCCATATCCGGGGGCGGGATGCCGTGATTCTTGGCCGTGCGCCAAAGGCGAACGGTCCGGTCCAGCATGAAGATGGCCGGCTCATAGGACTTCGCCGCCTTGAAGAGCAGGGCGAATTTGTTGAGCAGTCTGGGGTTGCTTAAGGTTGGGTCGATGTATTTCCGGTAGGCCACCTCGGCCTCGGCGGTCATCCCGGACTGGAGATAGATACGGAAGATCTTCTCTAAGGTGCCCAGGTCATCGGAATCGGCGTGGCGGCCCGCCACCTTCAAGGCCTCCCGCACCCCCTGGTGGTCGCCCAGCCGGGCGCAGGCCAGGGCCAGGGCCAGGTTGCGCTCGACGTTGTAGGGCGACAGCCTGTCCACCCGGCGCAGCACCTCCCGCTCTTGCTGGTAATTTTTCTCCCGGCGGTGGATCAAACCCAGCAGGTCGTAGGCCTTGGGGTAGGCCTCCTTGATCTCGAGGCAGCGGTTAAGGCAGCGCTTGGCCTCCTCCAGTCGTCCCTGGCGCTGGTGAACGACGGCGCTGAAGTAGTAGGGGTCGGCCTCCAGGGGTTGCAGACCGCTGGCCCGCTCGAAGGCGGCCAGGGCCGGCTCCGCCTGCCCCTCCTGGGCCAGCAGCCGGCGGCCCTCTTGCAGGGCGACCTGATAGGGCGTAGGGTTGAATTTCCGCTCCAGCACCCGGTCGATCTCGGCCTCCAGCTTGATAGGGGTGAAGGGCTTGATGATGTAGGAATCAACCTCGACCTCGATACTCGACATCAGCCGGTTGATGTTCTCCTCGCCGGTGACCATGATGAAGGGCGTCTCCCACAGCCGCTCCGAGGCCCGGAGTTTGGTAAGCAGCTCGATACCGTTCATCCTGGGCATGACCAGGTCGGAGATGACCAGGTGAACCGTCTCCTCCCGGTTCAGACGCTCCCAGGCCTCCTTGCCGTTGCCGGCGGTCAGTACCTCCTTGAAGCACAGCCGTTCCAGCATGGGGAGAAACATCTTCAGCATCACCGGGTTATCTTCGACCACCAGCACGGTCAGCCCTGTACGCTCCATGACGAGCTCCTGGCAAAATTAAATTATCCCTTTAACTACCATAGCTTGCCATGTAATAGCAGGGATGCAAAGAAAAATCTTGCTGCCTGCCGATCAAAATTGACACCTGTGGCTTTTCGGGCTAACTTGCGCCGACGTATCCGTCGCGCTTTTTGTGGTAGTTGTGGACATGCCCGCCGGGCCGGACGGACGCCTTGGCGACCCAATATCCCAGCAAGAGGAATTGATCATGGCTGAAAACATTCTCATCATCGGCGGGGTGGCGGCCGGGCCCAAGGCCGCCTGCCGCCTGCAACGCCTGCGTCCCGAGGCCCGGATCACCATCGTCGATCAGGACAACCTGATCTCCTACGGCGGCTGCGGCATCCCCTACTACGTCTCCGGCGACGTCTCGGACGAGAAGGAGCTGCGTTCCACCAGCTTTCACGCGGTGCGCGACCCGTTGTTTTTCGAGAACGCCAAGGGGGTCAGGGTACTGACCCGCACCCGGGCCACCGCCATCGACCGCCAGGGCAAGCGGGTGTCGGTGACCAACCTCGACACCGGACTAAGCGAGGAGTTGGCCTACGACAAGCTGGTCTTGTGCACCGGCTCCTCGCCCAACCGGGTGCCGATCCCCGGCTCCGACCTACCCGGCGTCTTCGTGATCGGCGACATGCACCAGGCCATCGCCATCAAGGAGTTGATCGCCAAGGGCAAGGTCAGCCGAACGGCGGTGATCGGCGGCGGGCCGATCGGCATCGAGATGGCCGAGTCCTTTGGCGACCTCTGGGGGCTCGACACCACCATCATCGAGCTGATGCCCCAGGTCCTGCCCCGGATCGTTGACCCGATCTTCGCCGGCATGCTGGCCCACCACCTGGCCGGGCACGGCATCCGCATCTTCACCGACGAAAAGGTACAGGCCATCCGCCAGGACGGCGAGTCGTACCTGGTAGTCACCGACCGGCGCGAGGTGCCCGCCGACCTGGTGGTCATGGCGGTGGGGGTGCGGCCCAGGAGCGAACTGGCCCGGGAGGCGGGGCTCCTGGTCGGCCCCCTGGGCGGCATCGTGGTCAACAACCGGATGCAGACCTCCGATCCCCACATCTACGCCGCCGGCGACTGCGTCGAGACCAACCATCTCGTCTCCGGCAAGCGGGCCCAGGCCCCCTTCGGTTCCCTGGCCAACCGCCAGGGCCGGGTGGTGGCCGACAACCTGGCCGGCCTCCCCAGTATCTTCCCGGGGGTGGTCAACTCCTTCATCATGAAGGCCTTCGAGGTGTCGATCGGCGCCACCGGCCTGAGCCTGGAGGTGGCCAAAGCCGAGGGCTTCGACGCCGACCGGGTGATCACCGCCCAGTCCGACCGGGCCCACTTCTTCCCCACCCAGGCCATCATCCCCCTGGAGATGGTCTTTGACCGCCGCACCCGCCGGGTGCTGGGGGTGCAGGGATTTGGCCCGATGGGCGACGCGGTGCTGGCCCGGCTGGACGCCGCCGCCGCCCTGATCGCCAAGGGGGCGACGGTGGAGGACTTCATCAACCTGGAGATGGCCTATGCCCCGCCCTTTGCCACCGCCCTGGACGCCCTAAACACCACCGCCAACGTGGCGGAAAACTCCCTGGCCGGGCGCCTGCGCACCGTCGCGATCGAGGAGTTCATGGCCTGGATGGACAAGCCCGGCACCCATCCCGACTGGCTGGCCCTGGATATCCGCCACCCCAACGAGGCCAAGGCCTTCTGCCAGGCCTTCGGCGAGCGCTGGCTGGCCATCCCCTATATCGAGGTGCGGACCCGACAGGGCGAGATACCTTACGATCGTACCCTGATCATCATCTGCGACGCCGGCACCCGCTCCTACGAGATTCAGTGCCTCCTGGACGGTCGGGGACGACGCGACAGCCTGGTGCTGGCCGGGGGTTTCAACCTGGTGCGCCGCCTACCGGCCAGCTGGTGGCCTAAATAGTCCCTTGTACCCTGACCCCCCCTAGGAATCCCCATGCAAAAATACTTCGTGCTCGACACCAACGTCCTGCTGCACAACTCGGAGGCGGTCACCTCCTTTGCCGACAACTTCGTGGTCTTGCCGATGACGGTTATCGAGGAGCTTGATCGCTTCAAGTCCCACAGCGACGAGCTGGGCCGCAACGCCCGGCGGGTGGTGCGGGAGCTGGACGCGCTGCGGGCCAAGGGGCAGCTCAGCAGGGGCGTCAAGATGGACAACGGCGGCACCCTGCTCATCGTGCTGGAAAGCGGCGACCCCAAGGTCGGCAACATGGATATGTCGGTGCCCGACAACCGTATCCTGTCGGTGGCCTACGCCTTACACCAGCAAGGCAAGGTGGTGATCTTCGTCTCCAAGGACATCAACGCCCGCCTGAAGGCCGACGCCCTAGGGTTGGAGGTGATGGACTTCGAGAAGCAGAAGGTCAACTTCGACGAGCTGTATCCCGGCCACCGGCGACTCTCGGTGCCGGGCGAGGTGGTGAACGAGGTCTATGCCCGCAAGGAGGCGAACTCCGAGGGCCTGGAGCTACTGGCCAACGAGTTCGTCCTCCTGGTTGACGAGGGGGACGAGAAGCACTCGGTGCTCACCCGGGTCAACCAGCAGGGCAAGATGGCCCTGCTCTCCCAGCCGGAATCGATCGGGCGGCTGCACGCCAGGAGCAAGGAGCAGCGCATGGCGCTTGAGCTTTTGATGGACCCCGAGGTGGAGCTGGTGACCCTGGTGGGCCAGGCCGGCACCGGCAAGACGCTCTTGGCGGTGGCCGCCGGCCTGGAGTCGGTGGTCAACCTGGACCGCTACGACCGGCTCCTGGTCTCCCGGCCCATCATCCCCATGGGCAAGGACATCGGCTACCTGCCGGGCGGCAAGGACGAGAAGCTGGCGAGCTGGATGCAGCCCATCTTCGACAACCTGACCTACCTCCTGAGCCTGGGCCAGCAGAAGGGCCGGGAGGACGGCGGCGAGTCGATCAAGAAGAAGATCGACAAGATGATCCAGGAAAACATCCTGGAGCTGGAGGCCATCACCTATATCCGGGGCCGCTCCATCCCCCGGCAGTACGTGATCATCGACGAGGCCCAGAACCTCACCCCCCACGAGATCAAGACCATCATCAGCCGGGCCGGCGAGGGCACCAAGATGATCCTGACCGGCGACCCCGACCAGATCGACAACCCCTACCTCGACTCCAGCAGCAACGGCCTGTCCTACACCGTGGAGCGGATGAAGGGCCAGGCCATGTACGGGCACGTCACCCTGCGCAAGAGCGAGCGCAGTGGGCTGGCGGCGGCGGCGGCGGAGTATCTGTAAAAAATGCCCGCCTGCCTTGCGGGGCGGTTTGCATATCGGCCCTTTTGCTTAGCCATCGGCTGTCTTTGGGCGGAATCATCGCTTGTAACTATCCAGCTTAGTGCCACAGAATTGGCATCTGCTGGGGACCGTAACTATGTCAGCCGCGCCCCAGATGCGCGAAACCAGCCGGCGAGCTATACTTTCGGCATGTGAGCCGGCTGGTGACAAAGCAGATGAGGTGCGGCTGGATAGTTACCATCGCTTTTGACTTCTGCGCCGCGTAAGCCTATAGTTGGCTTATCCCGCAAGACCATTGCGGTACGGCGGCGTCCGCCCGCCCCCCTGATAACCTTACCCGTTGGAGACTCGCCGTGGAATTCATCCCCAAATGGATCGCCTGGGAAATCACCCGCCGCTGTAACTTAAAATGCGTCCACTGCCGCTCCTCCTCGCAGCTCGAGGTGGCGGGGCATCCTGACTTCTCCCTGGACGAGGCGCGTAGGGTGCTGGACGACATCGCCTCCTACGCCTCGCCGGTGGTGGTACTCTCCGGCGGCGAGCCGCTGCTGCGCCCGGATGTCTTCGACATCGCCCGCTACGGCACCGACAAGGGCCTGCGTATCTGCCTGGCCACCAACGGCACCCTGGTCACCCCGGAGATCTGCGGCCAGATCAAGGACGCGGGCATCAAGATGGTGTCCTTGAGCCTGGACGGGGCCAGCGCCGAGGTGCACGACAACTTCCGCAACATGCCCGGGGCCTTCGCCGCCACCACCAACGCCGCCAGGTTGTTCAAGGAGCAGGGGATCAAGTTCCTGGTCAACTCCTCGTTCACCAAGCGCAACCAGAAGGAGATCGGCAAGCTCTACCCCTTTGTCAAGGCGCTGGGGGCCACCGCCTGGTACATGTTCATGATCGTGCCCACCGGCCGCGGCGAGGACATCATGGACGAGCTGGTGAGCATGGAGGACTACGAGGGCTTCCTGGCCTGGCACTACGAGATGGAGAAGAACGAGCACGACCTCCTGGTGCGGCCCACCTGCGCCCCCAGCTACTACCGGGTGGTGCTGCAAAAGGCCAAGGAGCAGGGCGACGACTTCAAGCGCCGGACGCTGCAATTCTCCACCGGCGGCGCCAAGGGCTGCCTGGCCGGCCAACTCATCGTCCTAATCGACGTGGACGGCAACGTCCTGCCGTGCAGCTATTTCCCCATGGCGGCGGGCAACATCCGCGAGCAGTCGTTTAAGGAGATCTGGGAGAATTCCGAGCTGTTCAAGAACCTGCGCGACTTCAAGTCCTACAAGGGCCGCTGCGGCTCCTGCGAGTACGTCGGCGTATGTGGCGGCTGCCGGGCCCGGGCCTACGCCATGACCGGCGACTACATGGCCGAGGAGCCCTTCTGCAGCCACGTGCCGTTCAAGCTCAAGGAGAAGAAATGACCGGCGCCGCTGGCAATTTGGCTGGCGGAGCAAACGGCAATCCGGCTCGCACCGGACACTGACCAGGGAAGGAAGGGAAGATTAGGTCTTCGCCTTTCATGACCAAGAAGAGATCGGCCCGAAGATGCTGGCGCGTATCGCCAAGCATACCGGCCTCACCCCCAGAGATTTATAAAAACACCCGGCAATCAGTTGGATAGAGAACACACCATAACCTTAAGGAACACCAACCCATGAACACCACCTTTCTCAATGCCTGCCAGGGCCTGCCGGTTGACTACACCCCCATCTGGATCATGCGGCAGGCGGGCCGTTATCTGCCCGAGTACCACACCGTGCGGCGCAAGGGCTCCTTCCTCGACCTGTGCAAGACCCCGGAGAACGCCGCCGAGGTCACCATCCAGCCGGTGGATATCCTGGGGGTCGATGCCGCCATCCTCTTCTCCGACATCCTGGTGCCGCTGGAGAAGATGGGCGCCCCCCTGGAGTTCCGCGAAAAGCAGGGGCCGGTCTTCCCCACCCCCATCCGCGACCGGGCGGCGGTGGAGGCCTTGGGCATCCCCGACCCGGAGGACGACCTGGGCTACGTCATGGACACCATCCGCATCCTGCGCCGGGAGCTGGCGGACAAGGTGCCCTTGATCGGCTTTTCCGGGGCGCCCTTCACCCTGGCCACCTACCTCATCGAGGGCGGCTCCTCCAAGAGTTTCTTCCACACCAAGATGATGATGTATAAGGCCCCGGAACTCTACCGCGACCTGCTAACCAAGATCACCGACTGCACCATCGCCTACTTGCAAGGCCAGATCGCCGCCGGGGCCCAGGCCCTACAGATCTTCGACTCCTGGGTCGGGGTGCTGGCGCCCTGCGATTTTGCCGAATTCGCCCTGCCTTACGTACGGCGGATCATCACCGCCTTGAAGGCGACGACCAGCGAGGTGCCGATCATCTACTTCGCCAACAACGGCGGCACCTTGATCGACCAGTCGCTCACCTCTGGCGCCGATGTCCTGGGCTGCGACTGGCGGGTACGGCTGGACGAGGTTGTCCGCCAGGTGGCGGGCCAGGTGTCGATCCAGGGCAACATGGAGCCACTCGCCCTCTTCCTGCCCCCTGACAAGCTCAAGACCCGCATCCAGATGGTGCTGGACGAGGCCCGTGGCGCCCGGGGGCACATCTTCAACCTGGGTCACGGCATCGTGCCGGAGACCGACCCCGAACAGGCCAAGCTCGCCGTCCACCTGGTGCACACCCTAAGCCGCAGGAAATAATGATCCCCGCCCCCGCCGACTGCCTGCGGCTGATGGATCACTACCGGATGCTGGAAAACATCCGGGCCCACTCCCTGCTGGTGGCCAGGGTCGCCGACTGCCTGGCCGGGGAGGTGGGCATCGAGGCACCGCTGGCGGTGGCCGGGGCGCTTATGCACGACATCGCTAAATCCCTCTGTCTGAATACCGACCAGGATCACGCCCGGATGGGCCGCGACATCTGCCTGGCGCACGGCTTTGACGAACTGGCCCCCCTGGTGGCCCAGCACGTCCGCCTGGATGAGGCGAGCTACCCCCAGACCCCGCTCTCGGCCAAGGAGATCGTCTATTACGCCGACAAGCGGGTCAACCACGACCGGATCGTGCCGCTCGCCGCCCGGCTCGACTACATCCTCGAACGCTACGGCAAGAGCGATCCCGCCCGCCACCAGGCAATCCGCAGGAACTTCGCCCGCTGCCAGGCGCTGGAGGTAGAAATCTTCCGGGGCCTTGACTTCGGGCCGGAGGAGGTGGCAACGCGGGTCGCAAGCCGCCCGCCCGCCTGGCTTCCCGACCCGCCGAGGACGATGGCCGCCGGGACGGCATCCTGCGGGTGCGGCCCATGAGCGCCGGGGAACAGACGCCGATCGGGGTCGTCCTGCTCAACCTGGGCGGCCCGGAGCGGGTGGAGGAGGTGCGGCCCTTCCTCTACAACCTCTTCTCCGACCGGCTGATCATCCGCCTGGGGCCGGCCTGCATGCAGAAACCCCTCGCCTGGCTGATCGCCAAGCGCCGGGCGCCCAAGAGCCAGGGCTATTACCGCCAGCTCGCCGGCGGCTCGCCGCTCAACCGGATCACCGCCGCCCAGTGCCAGGCCCTGGAACGAGAGCTGGCCGGCCACGGCCCCTTCCGGGTGGAGATGGCGATGCGTTACTGGCACCCCCTGGCCAGCGAGACCATCCCCGGCCTCCTGACCCAAGGCGTCCGCCGGCTGGTGGCCCTGACCCTCTACCCCCACTACTCCATCGCCACCACCGGCTCGTCGCTCGCCGATCTGCGGGACTGCCTGGCCCAACAGGCCCAGGAGGTGGAGATGCTGCCCATCGAGTCCTGGCCCGAGGCCCCGGAGTACATCGACTGCCTGGCCCGGCGGATCAACGACTGCCTGGCGGACGGGGGCGGGGAGGTGATCTACAGCGCCCACAGCCTGCCGGTGAAGTTTATCGCCGAGGGCGACCCCTATGTCGAGCACCTAAAAAAGACCATCGCCCTGGTGGAGGCCCAAACCGTCAAGACCGGCCACCTCTGCTTCCAGAGCCGCAGCGGCCCGGTCGAGTGGCTGTCTCCCTCCACCCCGGAGACCATCACCCGCCTGGCCCGGGCCGGCTGCCGGAGAATGATCGTGGTGCCGATCAGCTTCGTCTCCGATCATGTGGAGACCCTCTGCGAAATCGACCTCCAATACCAGGAACTAGCAAACGGCCTGGGCGCCAAGCTGATTCGCACCCCTTCACTAAACACCGATCCCCACTTCATCGCCGGGCTCGCCCGTCTGGTCGTCTCCGCCTGCCAGGGCCAGGGCTGGGCATAGGCCCCGGCCTCCAACAAATTGCAAGGTAACGAAATGGCAAAAAAAATGAAAACCCCGCCACTGTCGTCCCAGCAGATCCGCGCCCTTCGCGGCCTGGGGCATCACCTAGAGGTGCTCTCCATGATCGGCAAGGAGGGGATCACCCCCAACCTGGTGACGGCGGTGGGTGACAACCTGGTGGCCCACGAACTGGTCAAGGTGCGCGTCCAGGACACCTGCCCCCTGGAGCGAGGCGAGGCGGCATCCCAGCTCGCCGCCGCCCTCGCCGCCGCCGTGGTGCAGATTCTGGGCAAGACAGCCCTCCTCTACCGACCCAACCCCGACCTGGACGATGAGCGGCGGATCGTCCTCTGACCTTTACCTTCCTGGCAGGCGGCACGGGGTCGCAGGGATGACCTTGCCATGACCCCGTTTCTGGCCGACCTCCACATCCACTCGCCCTACTCCCGGGCCACCAGCCCGACCGGCACCCTGGCAGGGCTCTTCGCCTGGGCCCGGGTCAAGGGCATCTCGGTGGTGGGCAGCGGCGATTTTACCCACCCCGCCTGGTTTAAGCAGTTGCGGGAAAACCTCGAACCCGCCGAGCCCGGCCTGTTTAGGCTGCAAGACGAAGCCGTCCCCCCGGCCCTGCCCGGCATCCGGCCCGAGGCCATCCCGGTAAGATTCCTACTCTCTACCGAGATCTCCTGCATCTACAAACGCCACGGCCGGGTGCGCAAGGTGCACAATCTGATCCTGGCCCCGGATTTTGCGGCCACGGAACGGATAAACATCCGGCTTGCCAAGCTCGGCAACCTGGAGTCCGATGGCCGGCCCATCCTGGGGCTCGACTCCCGCGACCTTTTGGAGATCGTGCTGGAGGCCTCCCCCGAGGCCTTCCTGGTGCCGGCCCATATCTGGACGCCGTGGTTTTCCCTGTTCGGCTCCAAGTCGGGCTTCGACACGGTGGAGGAGTGCTTCGGCGACCTCGCCCCCCACGTCTTCGCCCTGGAGACCGGGCTCTCCTCCGACCCGGCCATGAATCGCCGGATCTCCCGCCTCGACCGCTTCGCCCTGATCTCGAACTCCGACTGCCACTCGCCCGGCAAACTGGGCCGCGAGGTCAACCGCTTCGCCACCGCCCTCGACTTCTTCGCCATGCGCGACAGCCTGAAAAACCCAGCGGACGGCGGTTTTCAAGGCACCCTGGAGTTCTTTCCCGAGGAAGGAAAATACCATTACGACGGCCACCGCCAGTGCCAGGTCTGTCTAGATCCCCTGGCCACCCGCGAGCTGGACGCCATCTGCCCGGTCTGCAAAAGGCCGCTGACCATCGGGGTCAACCACCGGGTGCGGGAGCTGGCCGACCGCGAGCAACCCTGCTATCCGGCGGGCCAGCCGGGGTTTGAAAGCATCGTCCCCCTGCCGGAGGTGGTGGCCGAGCTCCTGGGCCAGGGCCCGGCGACCCAAAAGGTGACCGGGCTCTACGTCGCCCTGATCAACCAGTTCGGCTCGGAGTTCACCCTGCTGCGCGCAACCCCGCTTGAGGATTTAAGCCGCCTCTCCCCGGTGTTGGGCGAGGCCATCCGCCGGATTAGGACGGGGCAGGTGATCCGCCAGGCGGGCTACGACGGCGAGTTCGGACGGATAACGGTCTTTGCGGCGGGCGAGATCGCCTCTCTGGCCGGACAGGAAAGCCTGTTCACCCGGCCCCGGCGGGCGGTAAAAACACCAAATGCCACCCAGGTCATGGCCCCGCTTGCCCGCAGGAGATTACGGGGGCCGGAGACCCCAGCCGCAACGGCCATGAACCCGGAGCAGCGACGGGCGGTGGCGAGCGAGGCCCGGCGGGTGCTGGTGGTGGCGGGACCAGGCACCGGCAAGACCTTTACCCTGGTCGAACGTATCCGCCATCTCGTCCTGACCCGGGGGGTCGAGCCCGGCGCCATCGCCGCCATCACCTTCACCCGCCGGGCGGCGAGAGAGATCGAGGAACGCCTGGCCCGGCAGGGGATCGACGGGGTCATGACTGGCACCTTTCACCACTTCTGTCTCACCTGGCTGCGCGAGGTACGGCCCGAACTGGCGGTGGCCGGGGAGGAGGACGAATCGCGGCTGCTGGCCGAGCTGTTCCCGGAGGCGGGAGACAGGGAACGACGGCGGATCCTGACCGCCATCGAGGCGCATGGACGGGCGCAAAACACCCTCTTGGCCGAGGCCCCGGAGGCGAGCCCCGAGGTGGCGGCCTACCTGGCGGCCCTGGATCGGCAGGGTCTGATAGGTCTGGAGCAGATGGTGCCGGCCATGCTGGCCAGCATGGCCCACGACCAACCTCTGCGGGCCCGGATTCGGGCGGACGTCCGCCATCTGCTGGTGGACGAGTTCCAGGACGTGAACCGGGCCCAGTACGAGCTGGTTCTGGCCCTGGGCGAGACCGCCAGCCTCTTTGCCATCGGCGACCCCGACCAGGCCATCTACGGCTTCAGGGGCAGCGACCCCCGCCTCTTCGCCCGCCTGGGGACGCCCGATGATCCCTCCCGTGATGTCGAGACCGTCACCCTGACCCGCAACTACCGGAGCGGCGCCGCCATCCTGAGCGCCGCCCACGCCTTGATTAGTCACAACCAGGGGAGCAGAAAACCGCTTTGTCCCAGCGAGGGCGCGGGGCCGGGCCGCATCGAGGTGCAGATGTGCCCCACCGCCAAGGCGGAGGCGGAATTGGTGGTGCGGCGCATCGAGGGGCTGATGGGCGGGGTCTGCCACTTCTCCCTGAATACCGGGCGAGGCGGGACGGGCGAGGGCGAGCTCACCTTTGCCGATTTCGCGGTCTGCTACCGCCTGCACCGCCAGGCCGAGGCCCTGACCGAGGCCCTGAACCGCCGGGGCCTTCCCTTGCAGATGGTGGGCCGCCCGCCCTTCTTCATGGCGGGCGAACTGCGGGCGCTCTACTACTGGGTGCAGGCCGCCACCGGCGCCGCCAGCCGGGCGGAAGGGCTCAGCCTCTGCCAATTGGCCGGCCTCTCGCCCCGGGCGGTGGCGGGGCTAGAGGCAAGGCCTGGGATGCGGACGGCCAGGGAGCTGTTTGCCGCCACACCCAACCTGGCCCTGCCGGCCAAGGATCAAGCCCGGCTGACGGAACTTACGTCCGGGATCCCCGCCTTTGCCGAGCAGGCCAGGGTCGCGGGGGTCGTCGCCGCCCTGGCCGCCTGCCTGCCCCGGCTGGGGATAGCTCAAGGGACGGCGCAGCGTCTGCTTGACCTGGCCGGGCTGTTCGGCCACGATCTTTTGGCCTTCGGCGAGCACCTGCGGGACAACGCCGGCGGCCAGGTCTATGACCCGCGGGCCGAGGCGGTGTCCCTGCTCAGTCTCCACGCCGCCAAGGGCCTGGAGTTCCCGGTGGTCTTCATCTGCGGGCTGGAAGAGGGCGTTATCCCCTATCTGCCGCCCGGCCGGGAGGCGGACATCGAAGAGGAGCGCCGCCTCCTCTACGTGGGCCTGACCAGGGCCCGGGGACACCTGATCCTCACCGCCGCCGGCAATCAACAAGACGGGGCGTTGGCCGAGTCCCGTTTTCTTCACGAGTTGCCCGCCGGGCTTATCGAGACGCCCGGCTTGGGACAAAAGGGCCGCAAACAACGCCGCGCCGCCCGGCAGCTACCCCTGTTTTAGTCCCGCTCGCTCACCAGCCACCAGGGACAAAAAAAAGGGTGGCCCGAGGGCCACCCTTTTTTTTGGGCAAGTAAATTATCGGCGCGGAAAGATCAAACGCAGCCGGTCGGCTTGGGCAGGCCAGCCATCTTGCAGGCCCCCTTGCCCGGGCCCGACGGGAATAGCTCGTAAATCCGCTTCAGCGGAAAGCCGGTGGTCTTGGACAGGATGCGGACCATCGGGGCGATGCCGTTCTTCTTGTAGTAGTCCTGCAGGGTGTTGATGATCTTGTTATGCTCGTCGGTCAGATCGCTGATTCCCTCGATCCCCTTGACGTAGTCAACCCAGCCGGTGTCCCACTCTTCCATACCCTTGGTCAGGAAACCGTCCTCGTCCACATTGTAGGATTTACCGTTATGCTCGATTGTGGCCATCTTACTCCTCCTCTCATTGTATGTTAGTAAAAGAACCTGCTACAAAAAAGCCCCACCGTAAAGATACAGCTTGATACTACAGCGGCATGGGTTTGTCAAGCCGCCATAACAGAAAAATGAGACCTGGCTCATTTTTTGTGGAAAGGTGGTTAACGGTCAGTTAACCGGCAGAAATTCATGCGGGTGCCGCTGGCGGAGCACGATGTATTTTTTCCACTCCCGGTCGTTGGCGGCCGGATAATCGACGATATAATGCAACCCCCTTGACTCCCGGCGCAGGCGGGCGGAGGTGACGATCAGCTCCGCCAGGGTGGCGATGTTGCGCAGCTCGATCAGATCCGGGGTCAGGAGGTAGTCCTGGTAGTGCTGTCTGACCTCGCTGATGATGGGGAGCAGACGTTCGTGCACCAGGGAGAGGCGTTTTTCGCTGCGCACGATGCCGACGTAGTTCCACATCAGGCGGCGGATCTGGTCCCAGTTGTGGGAGATGAGCACGCACTCCTCGATCCGGGCCGCCTGGCCCGGCGACCAGGCAGGCACCCGAGGATGCGGGCTGGCCCCTATGCCCGGCCAGTCGGCCTGGCACTGGCAGAAGGCCAGATGCGCGAAGACCACCGCCTCCAGCAGCGAGTTGCTGGCCAGGCGGTTGCCGCCGTGCAGGCCGGTGCAGGCGGTCTCGCCCAGGGCGTAGAGGCCGGGGATCGAGGTGCGGCCCCGGTCGTCGGTCAGCACCCCGCCGCACATGTAGTGGGCCGCCGGCACCACCGGGATGGGGGCACGGGTGATGTCGATGCCGTAGGCCAGGCAGGTCTGGTAGATGTTGGGGAAGCGGCGGCGGACAAAATCTGCGGACTTGTGGGTGATGTCTAAAAATACCGAGTCGTCGCCGCTGGCCTTCAGCTCGCTGTCGATGGCCCGGGCCACGATGTCGCGGGTGGCCAGGTCGCCGGCCGGGTCGTACTTGGTCATGAAGGGCCGGCCATGCCGGTCGATCAGGCGTCCGCCCTCGCCGCGCACCGCCTCGGAGATCAAAAAATTCTTGGCCTTGGGGTCGTAAAGGCAGGTGGGATGGAACTGGACAAACTCCAGGTTGGCGACCTTGGCCCCGGCCCGGTAGGCCATCGCCACCCCGTCGCCGGTGGCGATATCCGGGTTGGTGCTGTAGAGATAGACCTTGCCGCAGCCGCCGGTGCAAAGCACCGTGGTCTTGGCCTGAAAGGTGTGGATCTCGCCGGTGTGGTTGTCCAAGACGTAGGCCCCCAGACAGCGATCCTGCTCGCCCGCCGGGCCCAGACCGGCCTTGGAGGCCAGGAGCAGGTCGATGGCGCAATGGTTTTCGCGAATCGAAATGCGGGGATTTTTGGCGGCGGAGAGGAGCAGGCAGCGCTCGATCTCCCGGCCGGTGAGGTCGAAGGCGTGGGCGATCCGCCGGGCCGAATGACCGCCCTCCCGGGCCAGGTCGAGCTTATCTTTACCCTGTTCCCCGTGCTTGAAGGCCACCCCCAGCTCGATCAGCTCCCTGATCCGCTCCGGGCCGTTCTCCACCACCAGACGGACGATCTCCGACCGGCAGATCCCGGCGCCTGAGCGCAGGGTATCTTCGATGTGCAGCTCGAAGCTGTCACCAGCGGCCAGCACCGCCGCGATGCCTCCCTGGGCCAGGTTGGTGGCGGTGTCGGCCTGGGACTTCTTGGTGACCATGGTCACCGTGCCCAGGGTGGCGGCCTTTAAGGCGAAGGAGAGCCCGGCGATGCCGCTGCCTATAATCAGAAAGTCGGATTGAAATTCCATAAAGGTTGTTTTTGGGGTTGGTGTTTTTTAAGTTTTTGGGGCATTATGGGCCGCGACCCGCCGCCTGCCAGCGCAGGCCGCCAACCCGAATGGAGATCCTTGAGATGCCCCCGGTAAAATTAGTTGTCTTCGATTGCGACGGCGTGATGTTCGATTCGCTCGCCGCCAACAAGGCCTACTACAACGACATCCTGGCCCGTTTCGGCCATCCGCCCATGGACGAGGAGGCCCTGCGCTACGTCCATGTAAGAAACGTGGTTGATTCGGTGCGGCGCATCTTCGCGCCCTACCCGGATGACTACCCGCAGGCCGAGGCCTACCGCCGCACCCTGGATTACACCCCCTACCTGCAATACATGCGCATGGAGCCCGACCTGCCGGAATTCTTGCGCTTTCTGCGGCCCGAGCGGCAGACGGCGATCAGCACCAACCGTTCCTCCACCATGGGGCCGATCTTAAAGATCTTCGGGCTCGCCCCCTACTTCGACCAGGTGGTCACCGCCCTGGACGTGACCCACCCCAAGCCGCACCCCGAGGCCCTGCTCAAAATCCTCGCCCACTTCGGACGGCCCACCGAGGAGGCGGTCTATATCGGCGACTCCCAGGTGGATCTGGAACACGCCCAAGGGGTGGGGATGCGGATGATCGCCTTCAAGAACCCGGAGCTGGCGGCGGATTTCCACGTCGAACGCTTCATGGAGATACCCGAGCTGCCGCTGTTCTAGCGGCCATCACCGGTCTTTGGCATCAACACCGCAAGCCCCTCCAGGAAGTCGATCTCCCGGACCGTCGCCCCGGCGATCAGCCGGGGCGGATCGAAGAAGGCGTGCAGGGTGATTCCCGCCGCGCTCACCTCCAGCTTGGTCGCGGCGTCCAGGATGGTTTCCCGGCCCGCCTCGCTGTCCATCACCACCCGCATCTGGCACATATTTACCTCCCGCAAACCACTTATTATCTCTGATAATTATCCAAACCGCTGGCCGATTAAGTCCGCGGGGCGAGGATGGCGATGACGTAGCCCCGCTGGTGGCCCAGCAGCAGCGGGGGCAGGGCCAGCCCTCCGGGGCCGGCGAGCTGGCCGCGCCACCACAGGTGGTCGCGGTCAAGGCCGGTCAAGGTCAGCTCCAAAA
The DNA here is from genome assembly GCA_021789795.1 of Deltaproteobacteria bacterium. Classification (GTDB taxonomy): domain Bacteria; phylum Desulfobacterota; class Desulfobulbia; order Desulfobulbales; family VMSU01; genus VMSU01. Next base: position 20,711 of record JAJYJA010000022.1, read on the forward strand.
ACCCCACCGGCGCCGGGCGGCGGATCGCCTTGCGGGCCGCCTCCTTGGCGGCCCAGGCCAGGCAGAACCTGGCCGCCGGGTCGAGGCCGGCCAGACAGGGGCTGGCGGCGAGCAGCGCCATCTCCGCCCCACTCAGAAAACGTTCGCCCACCCTCATCACCCTGGGGGTGACGCGCTGGATGTCCAGGCCGCAGTCCGCGCCGCTAACCGCCAGGGCCCCGGCGTAGTCGCCGCTGTGGGAGATGGAGATGGCGGGCAGGACGGGCCGGTCAGCGGCGGCCAGCCACAGCCGGGGTCGTCCGTCCTCGTCGGCCCGCACCGTTAATCCGGACAGGGGCGGGGCGGCAAGGCCC